>PEYI01000072.1:8484-8764 GCA_002774445.1 Candidatus Omnitrophica bacterium CG08_land_8_20_14_0_20_41_16
AGAGTAATTTAACCTTAAGGACACCCGTCGGGTGGTCTGGTGAATTTAAGGACACCCGTCGGGTGGTCTGGTGAATTTAAGGACACCCGTCGGGTGGTCTGGTGAACCTCATAAAGAACTGGTGGCGGCGGGTGGATTTAAACCACCGACAAATCGGGTATGAGCCGACTACTCTATCAGGCTGAGTTACGCCGCCAAAAACATTAGTCATTACTCATTACTTTGTTAAAAAGTATTTTTCTTCCCGATTATTTTTAAAAACTGTTTTTATGTAACTTTT
>PEYI01000046.1 GCA_002774445.1 Candidatus Omnitrophica bacterium CG08_land_8_20_14_0_20_41_16
CGGTGGAAACACAATTCGGCTGTGCGCCACTGCTCTACTCTACTTCTCCGAAGGGATTTTAATCTGTGTAATCTGCTTTTACAATCTGTGTAATCAGGTATAATCCATAATTATACCTGAAGATTATACCAGGAGATAATAATATGGATGTAATCGAAGTTTTAAAAAAAAGAAGAAGTGTGCGGGTGTTTCAAAATAAACCAATCGCTAATGCAGATTTGGAGATGATAATTGACGCTGCGAGATTTGCGCCTACGGCAAGAAATGTTCAGCCATGGGAGTTTGTGGTGGTTGCTGATGGCAAAATATTAAGCAAAATTGCAGAGCTTGCGGAAAATGGCAGGTTTATTGCCGGATGCAAAACGTGTATTGCTGTTTTCTGCGCAGATACTAAATATTACCTTGAAGACGGCTGTGCTGCTACGGTTAATATCTTAAATGCCGCAGCTGCCTTAAAGATAGGCTCATGCTGGGTAGCCGGAGATAAAAAATCTTATTGCGGCGAAGTAGCGCAATTATTGAATGCCCCTTTGAATTTAAAGCTCGTAAGCTTAGTTACTTTAGGCTACCCGCAGGATAAAAATAGCTTTAAGTTAGTTGATAAAAGGCCGCTTAAAGAATTGCTACATTGGGAGAAGTTTTAGATGACCGTATTTTATAGTAGCGGATGCCTCTTGCCGTTTTTAATAGTATTTAATCTTATTTTTGGCCGGTTATTTTTTAATACCCGCCATTGGTTAACCATAGAAGGAGTATTGATTCTTTTATTTATGCTTTATTCCTATATTTTCAGCAGGCGTATTATAAATAGCGTAAGAAGAAAAGATAATGTTATTGATGTAGAGGGTGAAATTGTTAAAGAAAAGGAGGTTTTAAAAAAATGATTAGTATTGATTTGTTGATATTAGCGCCCGTGGGTTCAATTTTGGCTTTAGGTTTTGCTTTTTATTTGGCTTTAAGTATCCTAAAGATGGATGAAGGCACGGAAAAAATGAAGGAAATTGCTCAAGCAGTGCGCGTGGGGGCTCGGGCTTATTTAAAAAGGCAGTATCTGGGTGTTTCTATGTTCTTTGTGATTGTATTCTTCATTCTTCTGGCTATGGCTTTGAAGAATTACCTGGTAATCTTTGTGCCCTTTGCTTTTTTAACCGGTGGAATTTTCTCGGGCCTATCCGGATTTATCGGTATGTCTATTGCTACGCAGTCTTCTAACCGCACTGCTCAGGCTGCTTCTAAGAGCTTAAATTCAGGCCTGCGCGTGGCTTTTTCAAGCGGTGCAGTTATGGGCCTTACCGTAGTTGGCTTAGGATTGCTGGATTTAAGTATCTGGTATTATTTTCTAAACTGGTATTATTCTTGCCACCCTATTGCGTTAGGAACCGATAAAATAGCTGCGATTACCTCGACCATGCTTTGTTTTGGTATGGGTGCTAGCTCGATGGCGCTTTTTGCCAGAGTAGGCGGAGGTATCTTTACCAAAGCTGCGGATGTGGGAGCGGATTTAGTAGGAAAAATAGAAGCAGGAATTCCCGAGGATGACCCGCGTAACCCGGCGGTTATCGCGGATAATGTAGGTGATAATGTTGGTGATGTTGCCGGCATGGGTGCGGATCTTTATGAATCATATGTTGGTTCTATTGTTGCTACTTCTGCCTTAGGCGTCGCTGCTGGCCTTGGCGTTGCCGGGGTAACCGTGCCTATGGTTATGGCTGCGGTAGGTGTTATTGCTTCAATTATTGGGACTTTTTTTGTTAAAAGCGGAGAGCAGGCTAGCCAAAAAGTTCTTCTGGCAGCTTTACGTAAAGGTGTATTTACCAGTTCATTATTAGTTGCGATAATTTCATACTTTCTAGTTAGGGCAACATTAGGCGTAGGGCACTTAGGGGTTTACTGGTCAGTTTTGGCTGGTTTAATTGCCGGTGTTTTGATCGGTTTATGCACTGAGTATTATACTTCCAGCGGGTTTAAGCCAACCCGTTCTATTGCCGATGCCTCTTTAACCGGCCCGGCGACCGTAATTATCGGAGGTATCGCGGTAGGTATGATGTCTACGGCAATCCCGGTAATTATTGTTTGCGTTGCTATTTTAATAAGTTTCTATTTATCCGGCGGGGCAGCAAACTTTAACTCTGGCCTTTATGGTATTGCGATTTCTGCGGTAGGTATGCTTTCTACTTTAGGTATTACTTTGGCTACCGATGCCTATGGCCCGGTTGCCGATAATGCCGGGGGTAACGCAGAGATGGCGAAATTACCTCCTGAAGTAAGAAAGAGGACTGATGCTCTGGATGCCTTAGGTAATACTACCGCGGCAACCGGCAAAGGTTTCGCTATCGGTTCAGCGGCATTGACCGCATTGGCTTTGATTGCCGCGTATAAAAATCAAGTTATGTTTTTTGGTAAAGATATAAACTCAAATATGATGAATCCTACTGTGTTGGCGGGTTTATTCTTAGGCGGGATGCTGCCGTTTTTATTCTGCTCTATGACTATGCGCGCGGTAGGACGGGCAGCAGGAAAAATTGTAGTTGAAGTACGCAGGCAATTTAAGGAAATCGCGGGGATTATGACCGGCGCGGCTAAGCCGGATTATGCGCGCTGCGTAACTATTGCAACCGCGGCAGCGCAGAAAGAGATGATTGCTCCGTCGCTTTTGGCTATTGCTGTCCCTATAGGCGTAGGTTTGTTAATAGGTATTGATGCGGTTGCAGGCCTTCTTATGGGCGCAACCGTTACTGGTTTTGTGCTGGCAGTGATGATGGCTAATTCCGGCGGCGCTTGGGATAATGCCAAGAAATTTGTAGAAGAAGGGCATCACGGAGGCAAAGGATCATCTGCGCATCAAGCTACAGTGGTTGGTGATACTGTAGGGGACCCGTTTAAAGATACGTCAGGCCCAAGTTTAAATATTCTTATTAAGCTGATGTCCATGGTTTCCATTGTTTTTGCTTCGTTCATCATAAAAAATACGTTGATCAAATAATCTTCGGGGCGTTTCTTTTTTTGTGGTATAATAAACCCTATGGATGATCTGGAGTTCGTCCAAAGGTTCATCAAAGGGGACAATCAAGCCAGGGATCAATTCATAAAACGTTATTCCCGCCTGATATATAACTATATTCACCATATTTTAGGGGCAAAAGGTTTTAAATCTCCTAGTGACTATGTTGATGATATATTTCAAGGTTTTATCTCTTTTCTTATTGACGAAGACTGTAAGAAATTAAGGATTTTTAAGGCTAAGAACGGCTGCACCCTCGCTACTTGGCTCAGGCAGCTTAGCATAAATTTCACTTTAGATTACCTGCGTAGGATTAGGCCTGAATTTTCTCTTGACGCTGAAACAGAGGAGGGTACGAGCCTTAAGGATATCCTTAAGGATGATTCTCTTTCTGCCGTGGAGACGTTGTCTAAAGAGGAAGAAGTTAAGGCTTTGGATGATTGCATTGAAGCGCTGGATAGCGGGGATAAATTTTTCGTAGAATTAAATTTTAATCAAAAAGTAAGCTTGGAGATTATTAGGGATTTCTTAAAGCTCTCCCGGGGCGCGATAGACATGCAAAAATCACGCCTGATGCAGAGGCTAAAGGATTGTTTTAAACGCAAAGGTTTTGCGTTAGATTTTTAATCTGGATACGTCTATTATATTAGGAGAAATATAAAATGTCTAAAGATTTAGAGGGGTTAATCAGGTCAGTTTATCGGGGATGGAAAAAGCGGCATCTTAAAGCGCAAGAAGCCCATCCTGATGAAGAGGTTGTCGCTTCTTTTTTAGAGGGTAAACTGTCTTTAAAAGAGAGCGCGGAGCTAAAAACGCATTTAACCCACTGCGCCATCTGCGCTGAAGCCGTAGGTTTAGGTTTAACTTACGTCACCGCCCCGAATAATGACATCCCTGCAGGATTGATTAATTTTGCTAAGGAAAAAATGGGGGTAAAGGATACCCCGGTATTAGAAATTCTCTTAAGGCTTAAAGAAAAGGCGCTTGAGGTAATAAGTGCTTCAGGAGATATCCTTCTCGGCCAGGAGTTAGCCCCTGCTGCGGTATGGCGCAGCCGTAATAGAAGTGAGTTTAAGGACGAGGTTGTAATATTAAAGGATTTTAAGGATATCAGGGTTCAAATAAGGATAGAAAATAAAGCAGGAAAATATTTTAATGTTAATATACAGGTAACAAATAAGGAGACCAAGGCTCTAATTAAAGATTTAAGGGTTACTTTATTTAAAGAGGATACGGAATTAGAGTCTTATTTAAATGATTTAGGGGAGGTTACTTTTGAGCATGTGCTTTTGGGCAAGTATAAAATTGAGGTAGCTGATTTAGGAGGCAATCTTGCTTCAGTGCTTTTAGATGTGAGGGTTTAAAAAGTAAAATGCCGCAAGAGATTACATTAACTTTAGAGATAATCCGCGAAGGCGATATCCTTAAGATGAGTATCTCTGAACATAAAGAACTCTCCGCGACATTAAGGCATTATAGCCAGCATAAGGTTGATTTTAGAGAGATTGACAGGCTTTGTCAGGAAGTAACCGCATTATTGAATAAGGCCAACCTTAAAGATCCGTCTCTTTTTAGGAGCTTAGAAAAGACTACCCATGCGCTGTGGGATCATCTGTTTACGCGCCCGGTTAAAGAGAAACTGCGGCAGAGCTTAAATTCCAACTTACTCCTTGAAATTGATGAGGAGCTGATTTTTATCCCTTGGGAGCTTCTTTACGACGGAACCAATTTTTTATCTCTTGAGTTTAATCTCGGCCGGTTAGTGAGGACTGAGTCAAAAGCCGCTCCTCTTGATTACCGCAGTTTAGGCCAGGTATCTAAGATGCTTATTCTGGCTAATCCTACCAATGATTTAAAGGCTGCCTATCTTGAGGGATTAAACATCAAAACCCAGCTTGACCGCAAGCGCCCCAATATCCGCGTTGACTTTAAATCTACTAATATAGATAAACTTTATGTAAAAAAGAATATCTGCGACTACGATATTGTGCACTTCGCCGGGCACTGCGAGTATGACTATAATAACCCTAAGGAAAGTGGATGGGTATTAAGCGATGGTAATTTCTCGACGCAGGATATTTTAAGGCTTGGTTCGGGGCTAGCGCTTCCGGCTCTGATATTTTCCAATGCCTGTCATTCCGCGCCTTTGTCAAAAGAGTGCCTGATTGATATGGACTATCAAAGAAAAAGTTATTCCCTGGCTTCGGCATTTTTATTCTCCGGAGTGCGCCATTACCTCGGCTCAATAAGAAAGATTGAGGATGCGGCAAGTTTGGCCTTTGCAAAAGAGTTTTATCATAATTTAACATTGGGTAAGTCTTTAGGCGCCAGTCTGCGTTTGGCTAGGATTAAGTTAGTTAAGGATTATGGTATTTTCGCGACGCACTGGGCGAATTATCTTCTTTACGGCGATCCCGGGTTTATTCTGTTTAAACCTAAGCCGGTCAAAATTAAGAAGAGGATAGTTTTGCCTAAGAAATGGGTTATTCGCTCCCTATCTATATTGGCATTGACATCCGTATTTATCTTTCTATGTTTTTTTCTCCCAACCCTTAATCCGAATACTTATATCCTATTCTTAAGATCTCAGGCACTTTTTGCTAAAGGGGCTAATCAACAGATGATCGTAATGGGCCAGCGTATCATTGCCAAGGATAAAAGCTTTTTGGGCATTTATCCTATGCTTGCGGATGCTTATCATAAACTAGGGGATAAAGATAACGCTATCAAGTATTCTTTTGATTATGCGATTCTTGCCGAGAAGAAAAATGACCTAAGAAGTCAGGCATCTGCCGATACATCTATTGGCTGGTTTTACCAGTTAGATGGTGACTATGCTAAGGCAAAAGAGTTTTATGATAAGGCGCTTAATCTAAGCAGAAAGTCAAAGGATAAGTTAAATGAGGCAATAGCCTTAAGAAAGCTGGCGGTCTGGAATATTGACAATAAAAATTATGATTTAGCCCTGGAGTTACTTACCAAGAGTTCTGAAATTAACCGTCAGAGGCAGTATCTTAAGGAGCATCGTCATAATCTTGCCTGTGACTATTTTAATATCGGCCTGGTTTTTGAGAATAAAAACGATTTTGATCCCGCGGAAGAGTTTTATTGCAAAAGCCGCCTGCTTTTTGAAAAACTCAACCTTAAAAATGAGCTAAGCGATTGTTATTTTAACTTAGGAGAAGTGTATCTTTTTAAGAAGCAGTATCAGAAGGCCTTAAATTCTTATGCCGCCGGTTTAAAGATAGACCAGGTTGGTGGGAATAAGTTGAGCCTGGCTTCAGACTATAATATGCTCGGAGAGCTTTATCTGGAGATGGATAATTTTCCCGAGGCTGAAACTAACTTTAATTCTGCATTGGCTCTTGCCGAAGGAATAAAATCCCGTCCGGATATAGCCGCAGCTTGCCGTAATCTCGGTATTTTGTATAAAAAGACGGGGAAGAAGAACAAATGCATGGAGTATTTGCGCAGGGCAGAGGAGATTTACGGGATTATTGATCCTTTAACCTATGAAGAGGTAAAAAAAGAGATTTTAAGCCTAGATTAGAGTTTTTTCATGGTATAATGGTATAGGAAAGTATAAAATACTTTGAGGAATTTTCTTGCAGAAGGGAGGAGTTATGCGTAAAAGTACCAGATTTTTATTAATATTTTTATTGATTATGCCTATCCTGATTATTTGCGGGTGCGAAACAACAAAAGGCGTTGTGGCTACGGGGCAGGGCATAGTAAAAGATAGCGTAACTGCTTGGCAGGGCGTAAAGAACGCCGACGCATGGATGAGGAAGAATCTTTGGTAAACCGTTGTAATTTAACCTTAAGGACACCCGTCGGGTGGTCTGGTGAACTTTTATTTAACCTTTAACCTTAAGGACACCCGTCGGGTGGTCTGGTGAACTTTTGGTAAACCGTTGTAAAACAAATATTTCTATAGTCTTTTAAGTAACATACCATCATAATCAATTCCACAGGGCTGGACTTAACTGTTCGGCCCTTTTTATATAAAAAATCTTCGTTAGATTTACCTACCTCTTACGTCTATTAAGGCAGGAGGTGGTAAAGATGAAGAAGGGATTGTGGATTTGGAGTAGTTGTATGTTTTGGTTTATATTTCTGGCAGCGTCTTTATGCTTCGCGGATGATCTTTGGCAGGATATAGGAAAAGAGATGTTGAATGTAAGGGTTGTTCTTATTGACCCGGTTAATCCTAAGGTTATTTATGCCGGGACAGATAAGGGGATATTTAAATCTGAAGATATGGGCAATAGTTGGAGAAACATATTTTTAGCCAAAGGAAGCAGTTCAGGGATAAATTTATTGCTTTTTGACCCTAAAGATAATAATGCCATATATGCTATTACGGGCTCAGGGTTATTTTTTAGCCCTAATAATGGCTCAAGATGGAAATTGATATTCAAAGGAAAGAATTATTTTGAAGCTGATTGCCTAAGCGCGGCTATTTTGTCTAACGGTATATATCTAGGGACAAAACAAGGTTTATTTATAAGCCGGGATAAAGGACGTTCTTGGCATAAAGAACTAGGCAAGTTAGGGAACACTCAGATATTTAATATTGCCTACTCCCTTAAGGAGCCGGACTGCCTGTATATTGCGTCTACAGACGGGGTATTCAAGAGTAAAGACTCAGGTAAAAGCTGGGAGAGGGTTTTTATAGCCCATCCTTCGGAAAACGGTCAAGAGATTGAAGGCGGATATGAAGACCAGGATGAAGAAACAAGATATTCTGAAATTAGGTATTTGGCTATTGACCCGAATAACCCAAAATATTTATATCTAGCTACTAACCGCGGGATCTATGAAAGTAAGGATAACGGCGTAAGCTGGAAGATGTTTCCCGAATGTGGATTGCTTAACCGAGATGTGTATTTTTTGTTATTCTCGGGCCAATCGCAGCTTTATTGCCTTAGTAAATCCGGAATTTTTACCTATCAGGATTCTGGGTGGAGGGAGCTATCTTTTACCCTTGGCGTAAATAAAATTAATTTTATAATTTTGGATAAGAATGCCTATTTGTACGCTTGCGCGGACAAGGGGCTGTTTAAGCTAAAATTAGAGCATACTTATACATCCAGAGGATCTGATATTTTGACCGAATATTCTAAGGATGAGCCTGGGATTCAAGAAGTGCAGAAAGCAGCTATTAAATACGCCGAAGTTGATCCGGAGAAGATAATGCGCTGGAGGAAACAGGCAGCCAAGCGTGCCCTACTCCCGCATTTGACAGTAGGTATAGACCGGGATAATAATAGAACAGTTGCTAATAGTATCTGGGGGTCTTCTACTAGCGGCGGCTCGTATTATATTGGTCCGGATGATGAGACTAAGTATAACAATAAAAATTGGGGGATTTCCTTGACTTGGGAATTAGGAGATTTAATCTTTAGCGACGACCAGACCAATATTGACGTGCGCTCGCGGCTGATGGTAGAGCTCCGTAATGATGTCTTGGATGAGGTGAATAAGATATATTTTGAGCGTATCCGGGTTAAGATGGAGTTGGATAATTTAACTATTGAGGATAGAAAAAAGCGCTTTGAAAAAGAACTGCGCGTAAGAGAACTTACCGCTTCAATTGATGCCCTTACCGGAGGATACTTTTCAAGGTCAGTAAAGCTTAACGGAGGGGCAAGGTAATATATATGTATAGAGATTGCTGAAATATTCTAAAAATAGGCAGCAATCTCTGATTAAAAGATTAAAAGCAGATTACACAGATGCGTGCCAAGT
>PEYI01000090.1 GCA_002774445.1 Candidatus Omnitrophica bacterium CG08_land_8_20_14_0_20_41_16
CTAAATTATGTTTGTGTTCTTCTTCTCCCGCTTCAATCCTTGGTGAACCCGGTAAAAAGGCCTCAAAAACCGTTGAGGGCAACCTCGTATGGGGAAAAGCTAGCTTTTCGAACGGCAACTATGTCTATATAAGAGGCCGCGATACCTATACCAAGAAAAATAATAGTTCTGCTTATACGGGGACCGCTCCGGGCAGCAATAACGACGGCCCGTCATTGGATATGGCGTATTTTTCCATGAGACACAAAGAGTACACTTTGAATTTAGGCAGTATTTTACTGTTGGTAAAGGCGTTGCTTATAGGGATATGAATGATGGTATACAATTAACCAAATATTCTAACAAATGGCTATCCAAATTTTTCTTCGCGCATTCCCTGCCTCACGAGAATAATGTAGACTATAGTATCCCCGGATATGATAAAGACGGTAACGATAGGTATTTCTTGGAGGGTGAGCTTGGATATTTAGCTAAACAGGCGAGTAAAATTTACTTATTTTTTCTTATACAGAAGGACAATTCTAAGCCGCACCCGGCAGATACCGCGCAGAACTACCGCTACGATTCGCAGTATTTCGGCAGCGGTTTTACGGGACTAAAAGATAATTTTAGTTTTCGCGGAGAAATTATCAAAGAAACCGAAAAGAGCCACACCGATTCTTCTGCCGGTGGGCAGAGAAAACCCATAGATGCCTGGGCAGCTCTTTTAGGCGTAAGATATAAATTTAAGCGGCCATTTGAACCGGAAAGCGATATGGAAATCGCTTACGGTTCAGGAGATAAAGATAGAAGCAATGTCACCAATACCGAAAAAGGCAATATAAATTCTAAGGATACTAATTTTTTATACTTCGGAGATTATGCCGGCGGCTATGCCTTAAGCCCCAGGTTATCGAATCTCTACATCTATAAATTTGACCAATCTCTTAAGCCGTTTTATTTCACGAATTCATTTAAAGATATTACTATGGGAGCAAAAATTCTCGCTTACCTAAAAGATAAAAAGAACGCAGGAATTTCTGATAGCGAGACCAGCGAGAAAAAACATTTCGTGGGGACGGAATTTGACTTCTATTTTTACTGGCCCATAACAAAAGATTTGAATTTTGTTATGCGCTATGGTGTATTTTATCCCGGCGGCGCATATTCTAAGGATACGGACAGCAATACAAAATATCTATATACCCGCCTTACCTATCTCTTTTAAGCCCTCTCGATTTAACTCTTTCTAGGTAGCGGACGGTTCTATTTTTCCATCTGCCAGTAGGCGGGGTTTAACCCGCCTACTTAGCAAGGTAGGCTTGAAAATAGAACCGTCCCATAGGCTATCCCCTAGGCTGCTTAATCTAGAACAATATCTACGGTGTTTAAGCGGTTGGCGGGTAAGGCGAGAATGACTTTACGGCTGATTACAAAATGGCTCTCTTTAACTGCAGGCAATTCTCCCGAATTTATCTTTAAACTAATAATCTTATATTTTCCGTATTCAAGTTTACGGGGATTTATAAAATTGATCTGTAAGCGCCGGCCGGAGAAGTTTCTAGTAATACCGATACTTGATGAACCTTGAAATTGTTGTTTAGCCAACTTTGGCTCAATCAATAAATCTCCAGCTTCACCGCGCAAACCGAAAGATTGAGTAACCAAAGTTAAAATAAACCAGCTGGCTGAACCGGTAAGATAAGAATACATGCCGCGGCCTTCGGAATTAAAATATTCAGGAAGACAGGGATAAATCTTAGCTCTCTCGCTATTGACTGCCAACTTATAAAGCGAGTTTAATGCCCTCCAACCCTGATTAACCAACCCTCTGCTATATAAGGCATAAGCATACATCACTACCATATGCGAGAAAATCGCGCCGTTCTCTTTATCCCCATAAATAAAAGAGAAGGCGCGGCCTAATGCATATTGCTCTTTTCTAAAATCCGTATTCAAACGATACCCGCCGAGCTTTTTGTCAAAAAGATATTTTTCTACATTCTTAACAGCTCTTGTTACCTGTTTTTGATTGGCTACTCCGCTTAAAATTGGAAAAACCTGCGAGGCAAGCATCATCCTTAAAACACTGCCCTTTATCCCTTCAGCGCGCTCTTTATTATTATCGTAATAACCGTTAAAGAAACCTTGTTTAAGCCACTCTTCTTTTTGGATATGTCGAGCAATCCATGCGGATTTTATCTTTAAATTACGCGCGAGCTCCTCAGCCTTAACCTTAATCTTATGGCCTGAAATTACGCACTTTGCCTGCCCAAAATATTCTTCTAATACTTTTTGTTTAGCCTTTATATTATTATAATCAACGCGCTTAAGAAGAACCTTCATCTCCTTAGCAATTTCAATTTCTTTTTTTCCTGACTTAAGCAGCAATTCCGCCAGCCGGGATAGATTCTTAGCATACATAGCGCTAAAGGCAACGCTCTCGCCAAATTCTTGCGCCATATCTAACCCGTCATTCCAATCCGCGCCTTCAAGCCGGATGTGATTATGTGTCCCTACATTAAAAAACTGAGTCAGATTCTGGATTAAAAGATGCTCAAAGAGCGTGCCCTGATAAACCTTACCGGAAGAAACCTTAAGCTTATTGCCGAAATCAACACTCCAATCAGCGTCTGTTTCCCTGGAGCGCCGGATGTGCTGATCGCAAAAATATCCCGCCTGTTCAAACAAAATATCAAAATCACCGCTTTCATTGACATACAAATCTAAGGTTAAAAGCGGCCAGATACCATGATCCATCCAAACACGGCTGATATTATTACGGTCAGCAATAAACCCCGCACCTTCTATTTTATTCAAACGTTTTGAGCCAAGAAGGTGCGGGGTATATTCACCCTCTCCTTTACAAATAATCGTCGCGTTTGAACCGTCAATTCTTACTCCGGAAAAATTATTGATTAAGGTTTCGCGCGCTTCTTGAGACCCGCTTAAAATCAGTCCTAAGCAATCCTGCCAGAGGTCGCGCCAACCGCGGCCGCCTTTACCATAATCAAAATCCGGAAGGAACGAACAACCAAAGATCTTTCTTAGTGTAGGCTGGATAGCCACCCATTTAAACCAATTATCAAAATTATTATCGCCGGACTTAATGCTGATCTTATTTGCTTTATCGGTCCAGAAGGTTTTAGTTTTATTTAAAGAAGCCCTTACTTGTTTCGAGGCCTTAAATTTATTAATCAGACTGTTTATATCTTTAAGCCCCGGCGTAATCCCCATTATTACAGTATAAGTATAAGATTTTTCAGGGGCTAATACAGCTTGGATAAAACGCAATCCTCCCATCACCTCTTTACCCTGTATGCTTTCTTTAGCCGGTAAGATATTCTTTAATACGCTCTCCGGCGCTTCCAAATCACCGGAATCTTGGCAAAACATCTCCTGCGTCGGGTAAAGATACTCCGGCGCCCTGCCTTGATTATCCCAGCCTAAAACAAAATAATAATTTTTATTCGGCCGATGCCCTGTTTCATCAAAAGAAAGCGTGGGCTTGGAAATCACCCCGTATTTATGCAAAATTATTCGTTGCAATAAAGAAGTAACATGGCGGTGGTCGCGGATATTATTCGCGCCTCTGGCGTACATAGGAATGGCTGCGGTAGGAATAAATTCAATACTCCTGCCGGTAATATTGGTCAAGATTACCTGCATAATTTCGACAGGTTCACCAGAGTAAGGCACAAAAGAAAGAATTTCGCTTTTTAAGCCTATTTTCTTGTTTTCTCTTGAGATTTTATGCCAAAGCAAGCCGGCTTCCAGAAAAAACCTATCTTCTTGAATTTGTTTTAAGCCCTTTGAAACTCCGGTAGCTGACCAGATTTTATCTTTATTGACGTATACCCAGAAATTACGCGAGGCCTTAGAGTTAATTAGGTCAATGCGGGAAACCGGGGGCATAAGAAAAGAATTCTGCCCACTTTCTATATCTCCGTGTAAATCAGGCGATATAGAAGATAATAACGCTTCATTACAGAGCGGGAAATACAGCGTTTTTATCTTGTCGGCAGATGGATTTGTAAAACTACCCGAATTATCGGTAAACTTACAAGGCTGGCTCATAGGAACTTAAAATCAAATATTCTTTATAAAGCGCTTAATATCTTCGTGGTCACCGACAAGTACAAATTCTACCAAATCCCCCTGCCACCTGAAAAGAATCCTCGCCTTTAGGCCTTTCTTTATCTCCCAGAAATCCCCTTTGAGGCGCTTTAAACCAATACCTTTGTGGATTATCCTATCCTGAGACAATATATCTATAGCTTGGAGGGCGGCCTGCTTTATCTCTTCTTTCTCTTTGCCGCGGAAACCCTTAACCGACCTGTCAAAAGAAGGCTTGAATTCAAATCTCATAAAGCCTCGATATGTTTTTTGGCTCTTTTAATGCTCTTATAGACCTTGCCCTTAGCGGAAGCCAGTTTTTCTATCTTTGACCACTCTTGAGCGCTATAAGGAGATTCTGCGGTAATTTTGCATGGTAGCAAGAATATGCCTTCCTTACTTAAACCAAAGGCCAAAGAAGCACCAGCCTGGACATGCAGAAGCTTCCTAATGCGGTTAGGGATAGTTACCTGCCCCTTTGAAGTCATTTTTGCTGTTTCAAGTACTGTCATTGTATTACTCCTTTCTTACTTCCTTACATTCTTACTTTCACTAAAAGTATAACCGATAGTTAGGCACCTGTCAAGCTAATCTTTTACTGCATATTAAGACAGTTTCCCAAAGAGATAAAATAGCGATTTTCCAGTTTCTGGTCTATTTTGGATCGTAAATAGGCTGAATAGTACCAAATATACGAGAAACTAAACTTAAGAAACTAAACGCCAATTTAGAGATAAAGAGATAAGGAAAGGTCTATTCTCGACGAGATTTATTGATTTTTTGAAGCGAAGATGAATAAAATCAAACAAATTTTTCCGAAAACAAAAACATATGTCGTAACCTTTTGAAACGTCGCTACATAAAAAATGTCCGACGGCATGTTTCCGTCGGACATTTTGTTATCTCTCGTCGGTAAATTAGAGAGATTTTATTGGTTGCGGGGATGCGATTTGAACGCATGACCTCAAGGTTATGCTTGCTACTTCAGCTTACGCTGCCTTCGATATAAATCGAAGTTTGTAGTCTGGACTATATCTTGATCCGCCAAAATCCTATGGCGGACCCCTGCCGTTTAGTCTCTACACCTTCCCTTGGCATCTTTGATGTCAAAGGCTTGGCTCGGTATTACCCACACAAAGTGGGCACCAAACAATCCTTTATGTTTGGGTGCCTTACTAATGTAGGGTTTCACCGAATTTGACAGGTTATCCTTCAGCCGTTACCGACTGAAGAGCCCAAAATTGAGCCTTGCGAGCTACCAGGCTGCTCCACCCCGCGAAACTTTTCAAACAAGAAAATTGCTTCAGGCAATTTTCGCAGTGGTATGATGCCTATCCTTCTCACCATACCAGAACAATTGCATTATAACACAATCTGCATAACAGTAAACAAATAACTACCTTTTCTTATTCTCCGGGATTATCTTAATGGGAATTTCGCCTTTTCTTACTACCCCCATCTTGTCCCGGGCGATCCTCTCTTGATATACCGGATCACTCTCTATTCTTTTCAGCTCTTGCTGCAATAAAGCGTTTTCTATATTCAAACGCTTGATCTTATATTCTAAATCAATATTCTTATCCTTTAATCCCCGCAACTTAGCAAATCCTGGAAGGAATAAAATCAGAAGAAAAGCCGCAGCGCCAAATATCCAAAATGCCTTTTTTAATCTGGCTAACATTTACCCTGTTACACCCAAAAAATTATAGATTTCAAGCCTATGATAACTGGTATAAAAAATTAGTTAGGAAACCTCCGCCCATTAAATAGGGTGTAACGGGGTTTATTTGTTCTGGCTTTGCCTAAAGGAAGGCAAACCACGGCCTTTTGGCTTGTGGCTTTGGCTATCGCCCCGCCGTAGGCGGGGTGGCTTGCAAAGCGAGCCTGCGTAAACTGCATTAGAACCTAACTCTTCCTCTATCCTTAAAAGCTCGTTGTATTTACAGATTCTTTCGGTGCGCGATAGAGAACCGGCCTTAATCTGGCCGCAGCCGCAAGCTACTGCCAAATGGACAATGGTCGTATCTTCTGTTTCGCCGGAGCGATGAGAAATAACTGCCTTATATTTATTCTTTTTGGCGATATTTATCGCCTCCAAAGTCTCTGAGAGCGAACCAATCTGATTTACCTTTATCAGTATAGCATTGCCGATTCTTTCTACAATACCTTTCTTGAAAATCTTCGGATTGGTAACAAATATATCGTCTCCTACCAATTCTATCCTACTGCCTAATCTTTTAGTCATATCCTGCCAACCTGACCAGTCATGTTCGGCAAGGCCATCTTCAATACAACAGACCGGATATTTATTTAACCAACTTTCGTATATTTGGATTAAATCCGCGGAATTCTTCTCTGTGCCTTCAAACTGATACTTACCATCCCTATAAAACGAGCTCGCAGCGCAGTCTAAGGCCAAGAAAACATCCTCACCCGGCTTATACCCGGCTTGCTCAATTGCCTGAACAATCAAATCCAGCGCTTCCTGATTAGAGGTAAGGCTGGGGGCAAATCCGCCCTCATCACCTACGGAAGTAGAAAACTTTTTAGACTTAAGAAGCGATTTTAGGTTATGAAATACCTCGGCCGCCATACGCAAGGCTTCATGAAAACTTGGTGCGCCCACCGGCATAATCATAAATTCCTGCATATCCAAATTATTATCCGCGTGCAGGCCGCCATTTAGGATATTCATAAAAGGCACCGGCAAAATATTCGCCTTTTCTCCGCCTAGAAATTTATATAAGGGCTGCTTCTTAAATATCGCAGCAACTTTAGCTACAGCCATAGACACCCCTAAAATTGCATTAGCGCCAAGATTAGCCTTATTCTCCGTGCCATCTAACTTAATAAGCAGCGCGTCTATTTTATTAAAATCAGGAACCAAACCTCTTATCGCTGAAGCGATTATGGTGTTTATGTTATTAACGGCCCTTAATACGCCTTTACCTAAATACCTCTTCTTATCGCCGTCTCTTAATTCCAAGGCCTCATTCTCTCCGGTTGAAGCGCCCGAGGGAACTGCTGCCCGGCCTAAAATACCATTATCCAAGATTACATCAACTTCTACCGTAGGATTTCCGCGGGAATCCAAAATTTCGCGGCCTAAAACTTTCTTGATTTTTACCATCTACTTCTCCTTTTAAGTGGGAAGTCATATTATACACGGCGCCTCTAAGCAGTCAAGGAAAATAACACATACGCCTATAAAAAGGGTTGACTAACCTTAAGGTTTATGTTATTTTACCTTAGTTATTTGTGTCCCGATACCTAAACGCTGCAAGAAAATTTGTTCCAAATTTTCTTGCAGCTATCGGGATTAATGAGCCCTTGACCCTTTGTGTCAAGGGCTCATTAAGGAGAGTTTGTGAACTGGAAAAAGATTAAATTCCACTTTAGATTGCACTGGATAAAAATTTTAGTTATTATCGGTTTAGGCGCTTTAGGCATATCTCTTGTCATTTTAGTTATCAATGGTATCCGCGCCTGGAATGAATCCGAATCCTACCTTAGGCAGTCGCAGATGGCGATGATCCCGCTGCAACTTTATCTGCAGATCATCATGGCCCTGATCTTCGGCTTTGTTTACACCTATTTAATGTATTGGCTTTATTTTAAACGCGGGGCGCAATCATTCTCTCAAACCAGCAAGAAATCCGTCTCCGGCCAGACCATAGGCATAGGCTGGAAGGATGTTATCGGTATGGATGAAACAAAAGAAGAAGCCCTGGAAGTGGTAAAACTTATCAAAGACCGCGCGGGGCTGCAGCGTATCGGGGGAAAAATCCTGCGGGGGATCCTCCTACTCGGGCCTCCGGGATGCGGAAAAACTTATTTAGCCAAAGCAATCGCTACTGAAGCAGGCATACCATTTATCTCTATGTCAGGTTCTGAATTTGTAGAGATGTTTGTAGGGGTAGGGGCGGGAAGAATCCGTTCTCTCTTTAAACATGCCCAACAGTTAGCGGAATTAGAAGGCGGGTGCATTATCTTTATTGACGAAATTGACGCCGTAGGCGCGCAGCGCGCCATGGATAAGGGCTTTGGCGGGACTACGGAACACAATACCACCCTGAACCAGCTTTTAGTTGAAATGGACGGATTAAAAGAAAAAGACTATAACATTGTCCTTATCGGCGCGACTAACGCTCAGGAAAAAGTTCTCGATGAAGCGCTTCTCAGGCCCGGAAGGTTTGACCGTAAAATATACGTAGACAGGCCAAATCTTGAGGACCGCGAGAAACTTTTTTCGTATTACTTGGAAAAAGTCAAATACGACTCGCAGGATGTTAAAATCGACCGCTTGGCGCGTATAACCGTAGGTCAAAGCCCCGCGGATATATCCAATATCGTCCGGGAAGCGGCATTAATCGCCGTACGTAATAACAAAGAAATTATTTCCATGAAGGAAATCGACGAAGCCCGGGAAAGAATTGCCTTAGGTATTAAACGCAGGATAAAGTTAAGCGCTAAAGAGAAACTTCAGATTGCCTATCATGAAGCAGGGCACGCGATCACGACTTATTTCTTTGCCCCTACTCAGGATGTATTTAAAGTTACCATCACTCCCCGCGGGCCCACCGGAGGAGCCACCTGGACTCCGGAAAGAGAAGACATATTTATCAAAGATTCCAATAAGTTATTAAGTCAAATCAAAGTATGCCTTGGCTCATATGCCGCTGAGAAGATAAAATACAACACCACCACCAACGGCGTATACCAGGACTTCTCAACAGCAATGTACTACGCGCGCCAGATGGTTTGGACCTGTGGAATGGGTAAATCCGGGCTCTTAGGCAACTGGGAAATGAGCGAAAATATCTCCGAGGAGATAAAAGGCGTATTAGACAAAGATGTCCAATGTATATTACAAACCTGCCTTACCGAAGTTACGGAATTATTAAAAAAAGAAGAGCCACTAATGGACCGGCTTGCTCAAGAGCTGGTTGCCAAAGAAGAACTTAACTATGACGAAATTGAGGCAATTTTCAAGGAATTTGGCAAAGAACGGCCTCCTCTTTAATCTATTTATTTTATCTAACCTTATACTCTCAGGGTGCACTTCTTCTACCCAGCCGACTTACCCTAAAGAAAGCATTGACCAAGCTATACAGGATATTTGTAAAAAAGAATATAAAACTGACGTTAAAGTAAAGCTGGTTGGCTCAACACTCTGGATTTATCTGCCTATTCCTGAAGGTATCGTGGAGAAGTCAAATAAACCCGAGAAATTTATTGAAAGGTTTGTTATAGAACAAAATAACAATGAATTAAAAGACGAGATCGTTTCAGTCAATTACCTTATCAAGCCCGTCCCTGAACAGGAAAAACTCCAGGATATGAAATACAGTAAAGCGGCATTTGATAGAATAAACAATGTCTGGAAGGTGCTACGCCGGGTAATATTCAGCATGGAACACCCTGAACAAAACAGCCCTAAATTCTTCGTTACTGTTACCGCCGACACAAAGAATGGTTTCCTTATTAAAGAAATCTTCTATTACCCGGATTTTAAGAAAGTATCTTACGAACTTATGTCCTGGGGAGAATATCAACATCGCGCTATTCAGGAAACGGAAGTATCTCCGAAGATAATAGGCGATACGCAGGGGCTTAACCTAAAATATAGCGACATAAGTTTTGAAGATTTTATCCTGCAACAGATCCAACACCGCATAAGGCTCAAATTCCAGAAGCCTGAAGCAGAAAAAAATGCGGATATAGACAAGGAAATCTTAAAGATTATAAGATATACCTTAAAGGCTTACGGATTCAAAGATTTTTCAACTCTGGAATTAAATAATTTAGCGACGGTAAGAAAGATTACCTTAAATCAGACTGCGGTCTTTTCCGGCTCTGGCGATTAGAAATTATTACCCTTCTGCCTTTTATCCTTAATTTCTCCCTTATCAATGAATTTATCGCCTCAGGATAAAGTTTATGTTCCACTTTGTGGATTTTAACTTCAAGAGATTCTAATGTATCTTTCTCTTCAATCTTAACTTCCTTTTGCATAATTATCGGCCCATGGTCCATCTGGCCATCCACAAAATGGACGGTTACTCCGGTAATCTTAACCCCATAATCAAAAGCATCCTTTATCCCTTCTGCGCCTTTAAATGAAGGCAAGAGCGCCGGGTGAATATTGATAATCCGGTTTTTATACACGCGGATAAATCCTAAGCTTAGCAAGCGCATAAACCCCGCCAGGACAATCAGGCCTATTTTGTTTTCTTTTAAATACCGGATGATCCTATCTTCAAAATCATTCTTTGTAGGAAATATATCTCTTCTTACCAACGCAACCTTGACTTTAAATTTCTTGGCTTTCAAAATAACCGGCGCATTAAGGTTATCGCATACTAAGAGCGCAAGATTTGCTTTCTTTATCCTCCCGCTCTTTATTGCCTTGGCGATAGCCGCAAAGTTACTCCCTCTGCCTGAAGCAAATACCGCTATATTAGTTTTCATCTCGTTACAAACCCCCATATTTCTATATTACAATAAACTCTGACGACTTTTTATTAATTATCAATAATAGCCCCGCCGTTGGCGGGGCTATTGAAAGTCAGTAGGATTCGTTACTCTCTTACCCTGATTGTCTTCATGGGACAAACCTTCACGCACTCGCCGCAAGAAGTGCATTTATTATAGTCTACTACCGCCAGATTATCAATAACATGTATCGCATCAACCGGACAGGCTTTCTCGCAAAGCTTGCAGGCAATACACCCCACAGGACAAACCGCCTTGGTATCCTTACCGGCATCATGGGAATTGCAGGCGACAAAAATATTATGCGTAATCGGAATAAGCGTAAATAATTTCTTGGGGCAAATTAAAACGCACTTATTGCAAGCCCGGCACTTATCTCTATCCACTTGCGGGATGCCTTCATCTGACATCTTAATCGCACCAAATGGGCAAACCTTGGCACAGGTGCCAAACCCTAAGCATCCATATACACAGCACTTCTCGCCACCTAAAACTAAATTCGCCGCTATACAATCCTCTATACCTCTATATAAAAATCTATCCTTTACTTTTATACCGCCGTTGCAATGCAGAACAGCAACTCTTCTCACCTTCTTCTCAACACTTTTACCAAGAAGCTTGGCAATCTGCTCCCTAACCCCTTCCTCGCTAACCCTGCAGGCGGAAACTTCAGCCTTCCCGCTTAAAAGCATCTGGGCAAATCCAAAACACCCCGCGCTACCGCATGCGCCGCAGTTTGCCCCCGGAAGAAGGCCATAG
Source organism: Candidatus Omnitrophica bacterium CG08_land_8_20_14_0_20_41_16 (assembly GCA_002774445.1). GTDB lineage: Bacteria > Omnitrophota > Gorgyraeia > Gygaellales > Profunditerraquicolaceae > Sherwoodlollariibacterium > Sherwoodlollariibacterium unditelluris. Next base: position 11,350 of record PEYI01000090.1, read on the forward strand.
ACCCGCTCAAACCGGGAATCAATTTGAATTGATAGTCTTTTAGAGGCAACAGCTAAACCTATGCCAAAGATTAAACCTAAAGCACCAAGAGTTAAAATGGGAACCAGAATATTCATAGTAAAAACGGTATTGGTCAATAGTCGATTGTCTATAGTCTATAGTTCCATAATTTAAAATTCACCATCGACCATTGACTATAGACCATAGACCCAGAGCATTTATCTTCTTTAGAACCTAAATCCGTTAAAGCCCATAAAACTAAGGCTCATAATTGAGGCAATCACAAAAGCAAGCGGAAAATCCTTGACTGCCTTAGGCACATCGCATAAATCCAGCCTCTCCCTTATTCCGGACATAAGAAGCATGGCTAAGGTATAGCCCAAACCAACGCAAACACCCTGAAATAAAGAATAAATAAAACTACCCTGGGCGGCTTTTCCGTTTACAAAAAACATATCCGTATTTAAAACCGCCACCCCTAAAACTGCGCAGTTTACGGTAATAAGGGGCAAATAAATCCCGAAGAATCTGTAAAGCGGCGGGGCAAACTTACGTATAACCATCTCTACGAATTGAACAAATGTAGCGATAACTAAGATAAAGGCTATGGTGCGTAAATAGGTAAGATTAAAAGGAACGAGTAAATAGTTATAGATAAACCAAGTCAGTATTGACGACATTGTGATGACAAACATAACCGCCAGGCTCATCGCCAACGCAGGTTTTGTCTCTTTGGATATGGCAATAAAAGAACACAGGCCTAAGAACCGAGAAAGTATAACATTATAGACGAATACCGCGGATATAAAAATAGCCAGTAATTGAGCGATATTTATTTGCATGTTTTCCTCATTTTTATAAGATTAAAAAATCCGAGCAAAAGGCCGATTGCTAAAAGCGCGCCCGATGGCATGCCGAGGACAAACGCCGGTTCGAATCCCTTAAATAGTGTATGCCCCAAGATTTTTCCTGCGCCCAGAAACTCTCTAATTCCTGAAATTAAAATCAAGGCCAGGGTAAAACCTAGGCCCATACCTAAACCATCAAAGAAAGAGTTAACTACCGTTGCTTTCTGGGCATATGCCTCTACCCTTCCCAAAACAATACAGTTGACCACAATCAAAGGAACATATATTCCTAAAGCGCGGTTTAATGCCGGGCTATAGGCTTTCATCGTCATTTCCACAATTGTCACAAACGTAGCGATAACGACAATAAAACAAGGGATACGAATCCTGTCAGGAATGACGGTTTTAATTAAAGAAATAATAATATTAGAGCCTAAAAGGACAAAGGTTGCGGCAATACCCATACCTATTCCATTGATTACCGAGATAGACACTGCCAGCGTCGGGCATAACCCTAAGACTAAAACAAAGGTGGGGTTCTCTCTAATGATGCCCTTTGAGAATTCATAAAAATATTTTTTCATTTCGCTCCGTAAACACGGTTCTTGGTATAGCGGTCAATAATCGGCGTGGCTGCGTTCATCATAAGTATAGCATAAGACACCCCTTCAGGATAACCGCCCCATAAACGTATAATCGCGGTAATTAATCCGCAGCCAATCCCAAAGACAACCTGCCCTTTGGCAGTTAATGGCGAGGTAACATAATCCGTAGCCATAAAGAACGCCCCGAGTATCAACCCTCCGGAAAGGATATGAAATAACCAATCCCCGGAGAATAATGCCTTAGCGCCGAATATATAGGTAAATAAACCTACGGTTAATATATAGGAAGCCGGGATATGCCATGAAATATAGCCCTTTATTAAAAGAAAGGCCGCTCCAATTAATAAAGCCAGGATACATACCTCTCCAATACATCCGCCGCGATTACCTAAGAATAAATTTAAATATGGTATTTTCTCTAAGGCCCTGCCTTCTTTTAATATCGCCAAAGGTGTGGCAGAAGTTATGGCATCATAATTCATAGGCTGGGTAAAGGCAACCATATACTTTGGCCAGGAAGCCATAAGGAATACACGGCCGACGAGCGCGGGATTAAAGATATTTTGCCCCAAACCCCCGAATATCTGTTTGCCAATAGCAATAGCAAATACTGAACCGGCTATAGGCAGCCAAAAAGGAACATGCGCAGGAAGATTATAAGCCAATAGTAAACCCGTTAGGACTGCGCTTCCATCAAGAATAGTAACTTTTCTTTTTGCGGCTAATTGCAAAAACATCTCGCTAACTACTGCTGAGATAACCCCCAGGGTTATCACCCGCAAGGCGCTTAAACCAAAAATATAGGCAGCGGCAATACCTGAAGGGACAAGGCTTAAAACCACCATCCACATAATCTTACTCACAGATTCTTTCCTGTGTAAATGCGGAGATGTATTAACAAAAAGATTATTTTTCATTCTTTATTAAACCCCTGATCTCTTCGGCTCTCTTTTTTACTAACTCGATAACTGCCCGGGAAGAAATCGTGGCTCCGGTAATTGCCTGAACTTTGGATAAATCCCTGATATTATTAAATTGAGCAGTAAATTCCGGTTCAGCAACACGCGCCCCTAAACCGGGTGTCTCATTCTGCGAAAGTACTTTTATGGCCACGATTGTCCCATCTTTAAGCATCCCTACTAATGTCTCTATGGTGCTGGAATAACCCTTGCCAACAGCTTTAAAAGCGGCACCGATAAATTTACCATCCTTATTATGCCCCTTATAATAAATTATCTCTTCCTTTTCTTCCACTGCCTCAAATCTATCC
>PEYI01000078.1 GCA_002774445.1 Candidatus Omnitrophica bacterium CG08_land_8_20_14_0_20_41_16
TACAGCCACGATCTTAATTTAAGCCATACTAAACCATTATCTTTTCAAGATTACTTTTACAGGTATTATAAGACATTACCCGTAAATCGCTGTCTGAATTTGACCCTTGACATTTTGAAGCGATTACTTAACCGCAAAATGTCAAGGGTCCATTCGTAGACGCCCTTGACATCTTTGATGTCAAGGGCTGCAACTTACGTCGTTTCACTCCGTAAGTTGTCTACTCAAGGAGGTTAAGATGATGAAACAAAAAAATATTTCCTTATCTTCGCGCGGACTTAAGCATAAATTAATGATTTCCGCTGCCCTGATGTCGGTTTTACCGCTGTTAATATGTACATATTTTGTTTCTCAGTATATTTTACCGCGCGTAGGCCTTAAGATAGATATAATCGCATCTTTATTAATCAGTGTCTTTATCTCCGCGATCGGTTTCTTTGTAGCCAAGGAAGTATTTGACCGCGTACTTTCAGTTACCTCTGATGCCAAAATAATAGCGGCGGGGGATTTAACCCATAGACTGGGTGCCTTCGGTGAAGATGAGGTCGGCGTTTTAGGCGACGCCCTTAATAAGCTTACCCAGCGTATCCGTAGCAACATGGAGGAGCTTAGAATTTACGGCGAGAGGACAACTGAGATTAATCTGGGTATTCAAAAGAGGGTTATTGTCCTTTCTGGCCTTCTACAGATAAGTTCTCAGATATCTCAGGCTGATAAGTTAGACGATATACTTAAAATTGCGGTAGAAAAGGCAAAGTCTCTGGCTAATTCTGATTTGGCGTATTTATTCTTTAGGGGAGAGAATCAGGAAACCTTTTGTGTGCGTGTAGCCGAAGGCCTTAATTCAGATTATCTTATAGATACCAAGATAGGGCCTACAGAAGATGCCTTCTATGAGCTTGTCAATGCTAATAAGGCATTGGTATTAGATAAGCAGGATTTATTACCTAAAGACCTTTCTTTGTTTATACGCGATAAGCTTAAGCTCAAAAATACATTAGCCTTGCCTGTGTATTTACGCAAAAGGGTGGTTGCTATGCTTGGCATAGGAAATATGCGCGATGGGTTTTCTTACACCAAAGAAGATGAAGAGTTATTGGATATATTTGCTAAGCAGATAGCTATTGCGATAGAGAATGATATTTTAGCTCATAATGTAAAAAAATTAGAGGTTAAAGATACACTCACCGGTTTGTATAATGAAGCTTTTATGCATAGCCGGCTTGCCGAAGAGATTAAAAGGGCGATAGTATATCGACGCCCGTGTGCGTTCATTATTATAGATATTGATAACTTCAGGAAGTATAATGAATTTTTTGGCTCGCTTCAGGGAGAATCTGTCATAAAAAGAATTGCCGCGTTGATTAAGGATTCGGTAAGCGAGATTGATCGCGTAGGCAGGACAGGAGATGATGAGTTTGCGGTAATAGTGCCGGAAAAGAATAAGCGGCAGGCTCAGGAGCTAGCCGAGACGATCAGGAAAAAGGTGGAATTTAGCTATAGCGAAGATGCGGGCCCTGAAAAGAAGATTACTATTAGCGCGGGGGCCAGTGAGAATCCGGTGGATGGGATAACTGCAGAAGGGCTTATTGTCAAGGCTAAAGAGTTGTTACAGGCCGCCAAAAAGCAAGGCCGTAACCGCGTAGCAGTTTAGAGAGACCTCTTTTAAGGAGCAATAAGAGATGCCTTTAAGAAAGATAATCAATAAACAATTAGGAGAGTTGCTTATTGAACGGGGCATAATCAATGAGCATCAGTTAGAGCAGGCCCTGACTTTGCAGAAGGAAAAGGGCGGGCTTATCGGTGAGTTCTTAGTTGAGTTAGGTTTCGTTAAGGAGGAGGATATCGCGCAAGCTTTGACTGCTCAATACGGTTTTCCTTATCTGCCATTAAGTAATTATGACATCAATCCTGAAATTATTAACATTGTTCCCGGCAGGGTTGCCCAGCAATATCTGCTTGTGCCTATTGATAAAATCGGCAATAATCTTACCCTGGCTATGTCTAATCCGCTTAATATTCAGGCAATTGAAGATGTGGAATTGCTTTCCGGATGCAGTGTGCAGACATTTGTTTCAACCTCTTCGGATATTAAAAGAGCCATCGAGAAGTATTATAAGGATAAAGAATAGTATCTTAGTTGTTAGTTTTCAGTTTTTAGTTTTTCGACGACTGACAACTGACAACTGACAACTGACCTATGATTTCTCTCAAGGATCGCCTTACTGAAATATTAATAAATAATAAACTTATCACGCAAGAGCAGCTTAAGCAGGCTCTCTTGGCCCAAAAGGAAAAGGGTGGTAGGCTTAGCGATATTATTGTTGGTTTGAAATTCATTAAAGAGAGCGAGCTGGTTTCAGTCTTAAGCGAGGGGTTAGGCCTGCCGCTTATGGATTTGAAACGTTTTAAGATTGACCCGGGAATTGTCAAAATAATCCCTGTTAATATTGCCCGCCATTACCAGATAATTCCGCTATCTAAGATGGGAGATACGATTACTTTGGCTATGGCAGATCCGTTAAATATATTTGCCATTGATTATGTTTCATCGCTCACCGGTTATAAAATAAATCCTATTATATCTAGTAACCAGGATATCGCTCAGGCCATAGATTTGGTTTATCCGGATCCTACTAAGGGTGTCATTGACGATTTGCTTAAGGAGATGTCCGCCTCTTCCATAGAATTAATCCGGGAAGAAAGAGAGGTGTTGCCTTCTGCTCAGGAGTTAGGCGTTATAAGCCGTCAGGCCCCGGTAATACAACTTACCAATATGATATTAGGGGAAGCGGTAAGGAAGAAGGCCTCGGATATTCTTATCGAGCCTTTTAGCAAGAGGTTGCGCGTGCGTTTCCGTATTGACGGAATTCTGTATGAAGAGAAGTCTCCGCCTAAGAGTATCCACGCTTCAATTGTTTCGCGTATAAAGGTAATGTCGGATTTGAATATCGCCGAGCATAGGCTTCCCCAGGACGGCCGCTTTAAAATAAAGCTTTTAGGCAAAGAGGTTGATTTCAGAGTCTCAATACTGCCTTCCAGTTTTGGCGAAAAAGTGGCGGTGCGCATATTAGACAAATCTCAGGCGACACTTAACCTCGGAAAGTTAGGGTTTAGCAGAAATATTATTGCAAATTTAGAAAAAATGGCTAGGCTGCCTCACGGTATGATGCTTGTATGCGGGCCCACAGGCAGCGGAAAGACTACTACCCTGTATTCGATATTAAAATTAGTAGATAGCCCGGATAAGAATATTGTTACCGTAGAAGATCCCGTTGAATTTCAACTTGAGGGAATAAATCAGGTAACCGCAAGGCCGGAGATAGGTTTAACCTTTGCCGCGTCACTACGTTCAATATTAAGGCAAGATCCCAATATCATCATGATCGGAGAAATCCGCGATTACGAAACCGTAGATATTGCTATAAAGTCAGCGCTTACCGGACACCTTGTTTTATCTACTCTGCATACTACTACTGCTCCCGGAGCGGTAGTGCGTTTGGTGAATATGGGGGTAGAGCCGTACTTGATTAATTCATCTTTAGTCTGTGTGGTAGGCCAGCGTTTAGTGCGTAAGATCTGCCCTCATTGTAAGGAAGAATACATCGTAAAGAAAGAAATACTTGATACTTTAGGGCTAAATATAGACACTTCAAAGGAAGCAAGGTTTTTTCGCGGGAAGGGCTGTATAAACTGTTTTAATATGGGTTATATGGGCAGGACAGGGATTGCCGAGGTGCTTTTGTTTACTCCCGGCATACGGGATTTAATCTTGTCCCGTGCCCAAGAGCACGTTATAAAACAGAAGGCTCGCCAAGAGGGTATGAAAACTTTAAGGGAAGACGGCCTGGCTCAGGTATTAAAGGGAGTAACGACGCTTGAAGAAATACTGCGCGTAACCGCGCCGGATGAATGAGTTAGTTATTAGCTCATAGTTCATAGTTGATAGGTAAATCTTTTACTATGAGCTAAGAGCTATGAGCTTTTGAACCAAAACATGCGAACACTAAAAGATAAAATAATTGAGATACTGGTAAAAGATGGCCACATTAGTAAAGGCCAGCTAGAAAAGGCCTTAGGTATTCAAAAAGAAAAGGGTGTGCCTTTAAGAAGCGTGCTTGTTGATGAGAATATGATATCCCGGGAGACCTTATTGTCCTTACTTTCGGAAGAGCTTTATATGCCAACTCTGAATTTATCTAAATATAAGTTTTCCCCGGAGGTTATTGGCCTGGTTCCTGAGCGTATAGCCAGGCTCTATAATCTCATTCCTATTTCGAGTTTCGGCAATACTATCACCGTGGCAATGTCGGACCCTTTGAATATATTTGCTTTAGACGATTTAAGGACTCTTACCGGTTGTAATATTGATACAGTTCTAAGCCCCGACGATGAAATCGCGCGTTCAATAAATGCGCAGTATAATTTAGAATCTCAAGATATGGAGTATGTTCTGGATGAGGCTTCTTTCCAGCGAGGCTCCTTAGATAAAACCGAGATTGAATTAGTCAAACAGGAAGACATTGAGCTTTCCAGCGCATTAGAAGAGAGTGGGGAGGCTCCTATTGTAAAGCTGGTAGACCTTATGTTAAATCAGGCCTTAAAGAAACGCGCCTCGGATATACACATTGAACCGGAACATGACTGTTTGCGTATTCGTTACCGTGTCGACGGATCATTGCATGATGTATTTAAGATACCTAAGTCAAAACAGAATGCGATTCTTGCGCGCCTTAAGATTATCTCTAATCTTGATATTACTGAAAACCGAATCCCTCAGGACGGCCGTTTCAAAGTAAAGTTTGAGGGTAAAGAAGTGGATTTTCGCGTCTCTGACCTGCCTACAACATTCGGGCAGAAGTTTGTTTTGCGCGTGCTGGATAAGGCTAATCTTTCTATCGGCTTGGATAAATTAGGTTTTTCCGAACAGCCTGAGCGCGTTTTTAAAGAGGCAATAGCCAAGCCATTCGGAATGATTTTAGTTACCGGCCCCACAGGTTCAGGAAAATCTACCACCCTTTATTCGGTTTTAAACCAACTGAATACTCCGGAGAAGAATATTATTACTATTGAAGACCCTGTTGAATATCAGGTTGAGGGTATTACTCAAATTCAAGTAAAACCGGAGATTGGGTTGGATTTTTCCTCGGGCCTGCGCTCTCTGCTTAGACAGAGCCCGGATGTTATTATGATCGGAGAGATCCGCGACTCTGAGACCGCGGATATTGCAATTAAAGCAGCACTTACCGGCCAGATTGTTCTTTCTACGCTGCATACTAATGATGCAATATCAAGTATAACGCGTTTAATTGATATGGGGGTTGAGCCTTTCTTAGTGGCTTCAAGCGTAGTTATGCTTTGCGCCCAGCGTTTGGCCCGCAAGATATGCCTAAAATGCCGCCAACCCATAGAAATTCCGGAAGCGTTCCTCAAAAAAATAGGATTTACCGAGAAGGCTAATTTTTATACGGCTGTAGGATGCAAATATTGCAATAACACGGGTTTTTATGGTAGGATAGCTATTCTTGAAGCTATCCTAATTAACGACAATATTCGTGAAATGATTATTGAGAGGAAATCTATAGACATAATTAAGCAATATGCTCAGGAACAAGGGATGAAAACATTAAGAGACGATGCTTTCTTAAAAGTAAAGCAGGAATTGACTAGTTTGGATGAAGCGATAAAGATTACTACCGAGGAATAATTTTTGATGGAAAGCAACAGGGTATTATTTATTTCTGATGAAAATGAGGCCTCCCGATATATAAGGGAGCAGTTAATGGTGGAAGGCGGGTATGCCATTTCTTCCGAGGATTCCGCTAGGGATGGGTTAGGCGTATTTGGCAGAAACGGTTTTGATGTTATTATCGTTAAGCCTTATCCTTTAGATTTGGGTCCTGTTGACCTGATTAAGGGGCTTAAGGCGGCTGATCCGGATTGCGTGATTATCGTCCTCTTAGATGAAAATAAGCCGGAGACCCTGGAGTATTTATTCAGCCTAGGGGTATATGATTTTATAGCTAAGCCTATTAATCTGGAGAAACTGTTTTTTCTGGTCAAGAAAGGCATAGATTTGCATAATCTTATGTTGGCTAATCGTAAGTTTACTCAGGGCTTAAAAGAAAATAATTCAGCGTTAGAAAAGCAGAATATACTTTTGACTAAGAGGATAGAAGATTCTACGCGTAACCTCACCCGTCTCCATGAAGATTTGCAATCCAACTATATGCGTACGATTAAAGTTTTAGCTCAGACCATAGATGCCCGGGATCATTATACCCATAGCCACTCTGAGAATGTGGCTAGATACGCTACGGTTATCGCTTTGCAGATGGGGCTTTCCGTCAAGGAGATTGAAGTTATCCGTCAAGCCTGCGAATTGCATGATTTAGGCAAGATTGGTATTGAAGATAGTATTTTGATGAAGCCGGGTGCCTTAACCAATGAGGAGTGGCAGCAGATCCGTAAGCATCCTATAATCGGCGCGCAGATACTAGAGCCGTTGACTTTCTTAAATGACGTGATAGGATTAATTCGGCAGCACCATGAGCATTATGACGGCACAGGTTATCCCGAGGGCAGGAAGGGCGAAGACATACATTTAGGAGCCCGTATTATTAATCTTGCCGATTCTTATGAGGCGATGTGTTCCGCGCGTTCTTACCGAAAAATTCCGTTTACAAAAGAAGCGGCAATAGAGGAGATTAAGAGGAACAGTGGTACTCAATTTGACCCTAAGGTAGTTGAGGCTTTTTTAAAAGTTTTAGATAGACTATAAATAATAGCTAAACGCTAATGAAATGAATACCTATAATTATAGTGCTAAAGATAAGAATGGATATACCTTAAATGGGGCCCTGGAGGCTAACTCGGAGTCAGAAGTAGCCGAGGCTCTGCATAAGAAAGAATTAATTGTTATTTCGGTTGAGCAGGCTAAAGACAAAACCGCTAAGGCCCATTTTAGAGGTAAAGGGAAGAAAGTCAAATTGGACGATTTGGTTATTTTTACCCGTCAGCTGGCCACGATGATTGATTCCGGTATCCCCTTGGTGCATGCTTTGATTATTTTAAGCGAGCAGGTGGAAAATCCCGAGTTTAAAGAAGTGGTTGTGGCGGTGCGCCAGGATATTGAAGCCGGCATGAGCTTTTGCGATGCCTTGAGTAAATACCCCAAGGTATTCTCCGAGCTTTTTATTAATATGACTCGCGCCGGAGAAAGTTCAGGTATGTTGGATGATATCCTTGAACGGCTCGCTACTTATTTGGAAAAATCAGCTGCTCTTACTAGAAAAATACGCTCTAGTTTAGTCTATCCGGCAGTAGTCGTAAGCATGGCTGTGATTATTACTACGGTATTGTTGCTTAAGGTAGTTCCTACCTTTAAGGGCATATTTGATGTTTTAGGCGGCCAATTACCAGTTCCTACTCGGATTCTGATATTTATAAGCGATTTACTCAGGAAATATTTTTTATTTACAGTATTACTGTTAGGAGGGGCGATTTTTCTATTTAAAAGGTATATTACTACAGACAAAGGCCGATACAAATTTGACCAAATTAAATTGAAGGTTCCTATTTTAGGCGTGCTTTTTAGAAAACTCGCTGTAGCTAAATTCTCCCGTACATTTTCTACGTTAGTTAAGAGCGGCGTTTCAGCATTAACCGCATTGGACATTGTGAGTAAAACATCCGGCAATAAGGTAGTGGAAGAGGCGGTCTTAAACTGTTCTAAGGCAGTGCGCGACGGAGAGCCAATTGCGCAGCCTTTGCTTAAGAGCGGGGTTTTTCCTCCTATGGTTTGCCGGATGATTAGCGTAGGGGAACAAACCGGGCAATTAGAGAAGATGCTTACTAAAATCGCTGATTTCTACGATGAGCAAGTGGATAGCGCTACCTCCGGCCTTACCAGCATGATTGAGCCACTGGTAATTGCTTTCTTGGGTATTGTGGTAGGAGGCATAGTTATTGCTTTGTTTCTACCTATATTTAAGATTTCCCAGCTTATTGCACAGTAGTGCACACCCGCGCAATTTCCCCGCGAGGGGACACTGGCGCAATTCCAATAAGCGCCAGGTGCATATAAGCGCGGGGTGTTGCGCAGTAGTGCTGTAGCGCAGTAACCTCATTAAATATATACACTTTCGCGCTTTTAAAAAATATAAAAGAGAGCGCTGAAAAATTCTTAAAAATTATATCAGCGCTCTCTG
>PEYI01000018.1:0-7921 GCA_002774445.1 Candidatus Omnitrophica bacterium CG08_land_8_20_14_0_20_41_16
AACGAAGCGATGTTTCATATTTACTTTTACAGGAGAAAAAAGACTTGACCTTTGTTTTGCCCGTCGAGCAAAACATCACTCTAGGTAAGTATAAGTAAGTCTATAATAAATTATATAAAAAAACACTTGACAAATTAAGTATGTTATGTTTTAATTAAGTCCGCTGTTTTTTTAGGAGAAAATAAGAATATGGCAAGGCTTATTGATATTGATGAATTGGCGGATTACCTCAAATTGAAGAAGCAGACTATTTATAACTGGCTCAATAAGGGTAAGATTTCAGGTATAAAGTTAGGAGGGGTCTGGAGATTTGACCGTAAGGATGTGGATACTTGGATAAAGAGCCGTAAACGCATCTCTCAAGTAGGAGAAAAGTAATGAGTTCATTAGGAATATATTTTGGCCCTAAGGCGGTTGATATTGTAGAAACAAAAGGCAAAAGGTTTGTGAATCATCTTAAAATACCTCTATCTGAGGTTTTAGGAGGAGATCTGGAGGAGAAGGTTCCTTTAGAGGTAAAAATAGTAGCCCTCTTTAGTGAAGCCTTAAGAAAAAGCAAGATTGAGAGCAAAGAAGCAGTATTGTCCCTTTCTGCAAGAGACCTTATTATACGCACCTTTGAAATGCCTAATTTACCTAAAGAGGAGATGGTTAGCGCCATAAACTTTGAAGTCAAGAAATACATACCCTTTAAAGTTGAGGATTTAATCTCTGATTATCAGATTGAGCCGGATAGGCAAAGCCATATTAATACCGTGCTCTTTGTAGGTATCAAAAAGGAGACTTTTGACAAGTATTTCTCTATTTTTAACCAGCTGAATATTAAGGTAAACCAGATAGAGTACTGTGGTTTCAGTATTATGCGGGCCTTAAAATTAGCCGGGGTTAAGAGTAGGGGTGTTATAGGCGTTCTCTGTGTTGATTTCCAGCAAGATGACGAGGTTAATTTTATCGTGCTTGAGGATGGAGTTCCTCTATTTAGCCGGGATATCAATTTAAGTTTAGCCACTGAAGGTTTTGAGGGTAGCCAGGCTTCAGGCCAGTCAGCCCTTGAAAAGCTAAAAATCGAGCTGCGCGTATCCCTAGATTATTATCATCGCAAGTTTCCGGAAAAGACTATGCAGAAGATAGTTGTTATTGCCAATCAAGAACAGGCTAAAGAGCTGGATGTTTTTATGAATGAGCTTGACCTATCCGGTAAGTTTATCGATCTGATCAAATTGACAGGCAAGGTAGAGCCTTATTCCTCAAGTTTTATCAAGAGTTATAGCGCCTCTTTGGATAAGGCCATTCCTATCCAGATTAAGATAAATCTTATGGAAGCTAAGCTTAAGCTGTCCAGGGCCGGCATCTTGGCATTTCAGATGGACGCGGGGTCTCTGTTTAAAGGGATAAAAATAGACTACCGCGCGGTATTGGGCGGTGTTTTAATTTGCCTAGCTGCTTTGGGATTAGGTTTTTATCAGGCAAAACCCTTAAATCAGGAACTGGAAGATATAGTAGCTAAGCGTATCAATGTGGGTAAAATTAACCCTAATGCCAGTTATGATGAATTAAGCATTATCAGCTCAGAATACAAGAAAAAGCTGAATAATTTAGATAACCTTATAAGAAAGCAGCTTTACCTTACGGAAACTCTGGATGCTATACCGCGCTCTATCCCTGAAGGAGTCTGGCTTGTCAAGTTCTCTCTTAACAAGAAGGAGGTAGATAAGGCTGAGCTTATTTTGGAAGGGATGAGTTACCTTAAGGATAGCGGCAAGGAGTTTGAAGCGGTAAATAAATTCTTAGATAACCTTAAGCAAAATAATATTTTCGCGAAATATTTTCAGGATATAAGTATAAATTTCATAGATCAAAAACAAATGGATAAGGTTACGGCCACGAGTTTTTTGATATCCTGTAAGAATTACAAAGAGGGAAGATAAGATGGATTTGATTGGTTTGGTTAATAATAATAAAAATAAAGTTTTCAATATTGCCGTGATTATTCTGGCTCTGATCATTGCCCTTAATATTTATAAAAAGCAGATGGCGAATATAGAGTCCCTAAAGGTAAAGATAAGCGAGGAAAATAAGAAGAACAAAGTTTTAGAAGGCCTGGGCAAATTAGAAAATAAGATCAGTTCTTATCAGGAGCTTTTGCCTAATAAAGAGGTAAGTTTCTTTATGAGCGAAATAAGCAGTATCGTTAAGGATTCCGGGGTTAAGCTCACTTCTATCAGGCTATTGGCAGAAGAGCCTTATCCGGAGTACACAAAATACGCCTTTGAGCTTACGGTCAATTCGCCTAACTATGATCTTTTGGCTAAATTCATCAATAAGTTAGAGGCCTATCAGAGTGTGTACATAATAGATAATATAATAATAGATAGTATAGATATAGGGGCGTTTTCTCCTGATAAAGGCGGGGAACTGAAAGCTACTTTGCGCGTAAGTGCGGTAGTGATGCTCAAGTAACGCAAAAAATGAAAAAATACCTGATTATTTTAGTCTTTATCTTAATGATATTTAAAGCGGATGCCTACGCCGTAAACATGAATTTTACCGGCCCTGAGGAGGTAACCGAGGAAAATTTGTCAAGGGCAGTCCAAGGGCAGAATAAGAAAACTGATCAGAATCAGGCCAGGGAGGCGATTGTAAGGCCAAAATTAGAATACACTGCTACGGGTTTAAGGGATCCTTTCCAGCTGGCTGCTTTTCAAACAAAATCCGATAAGGGAAAGGATACTGTTAAGGCTGTTGTGGCTAAGTCTTTCCCTAAGTTAACTCTGCAGGGGATAATCTGGGGGAGTAGCCTGCCGCAGGCAATTATAAATAATAAGGTAATAAGAGTTGGGGATACCTTAGAAAGCGTAGATATAGTTGATATAGGTAAAGAAGGAGTTATTGTTTTATTTGCAGGCACAGAGTATAAATTAATCACGCAGCAGAAAAGTTTAAAGCAAAAGGAGGAGTTATGAAAACCAATCTTAAATCATTTGTATCCGTTCTGATTATCGCGAATTTTATTTTTACCCCCTTGCTTTATGCTTTGGATGAAGCAATGCTTTCTTCAGGCAAAGAGCCGGTGATTTCCATGGATCTGCAGGATGCTTCTTTAAAAGATGTGCTTAAGATCCTGTCTATACAATCGAACCTTAACTTTGTCGCCTCAGGGGCGCTTGAGGACAGGAAAGTTACCCTTTATATGGAGAAGGCGCCCTTAAAAGAGGCAATGGATAAAATATTTAAAGCTAATAATCTCACTTATGATTTAGATAGGGATGCGAGTATCTTTATCGTTAAAGACTTGGGAAAGCCTGAAGTTGAAACCATAACCGAGGTTTTTTACTTTAAATATGCCACAGTATCTTCGTCATCCCTTAAAGAGGAGATGAAGAATAATAAGAGTAGCACTACTAACACTACTTCTTCAGGTTCTTCTTCAGGTTCTTCTTCAGGCAATTCTTCCAGTGGTACTAGCAGCAGCGACAATACCGGTAAATGGAAGGTAGAAGATGATTCCGGTATTACCCAATCAATAAAAAAACTTCTCTCTAAGGATGGTTCAGTAATTGAAGATTTTCGCACTAACAGCTTAATTGTTACGGATATTCCCAGCCGTATGGAAGTTATCCGTAAGGTTATCGCTTCTTTAGATATTCCTATGCCCCAGGTGCTTCTTGAGGTTGAAATGCTTGATGTAAGCAGGGATACGGTGGATGCATTAGGAGTAAAGTTTAGCGGCTCTGTCTTGACAGCCACTTTATCCGGGACACCGACAGCAACTTTAGGTTTTCCCTTTAATAGTTGGGGTAAGGTTTTTCTTCCGGCGACCGGCGGGTCCCTGGCTGTGGGCAGTAGTTTAGCAGCTCAAATAGATTGGCTAAGGACCCAGACTGATACCAGGTATTTGGCCCGGCCAAAAATCCTTACCTTGAACAATGAGACTGCGGAGATAGCGATTACAAAAGATGAGATAATGACTCTAACAAAAGAGTGGCATGATCCAACCGCAACTGCAGCGGGTTATTACACGTATACAATCGAGCGTGCAACTGGACTTTCGGGGGGTCTTACTAAAGAAGGAATTGGTATTTCTTTGCGGGTAACCCCTCAAATAAATGAAGAGACCGGAGAAATTACTATGTTTATCTATCCAAAGTCAAGTTCAGCCACGCAAAGTACTTATATTACCGACCAAGTAGCCCTTGACCCTGAAATAAGAAGTACAAAATCTGTAGTTAGGGTTAAAGATGGAGAAACAGTAGTCTTAGGCGGGCTTATCCATAATGAAAAGAGTGTAATAATAACCAAGTTACCAATTTTGGGGGATCTGCCATTATTAGGAGCTTTTTTTAGGCATAAGAACCAGACTAAGGATAAAGAGCGCGAGCTCCTCGTATTTATCACCCCGCATATTATTAAGGATAGCGGCGTTATTGATAAAAAGATAGAACCCGCGCAGCCGGCTAAGAAGATAATGCCTATGCTCAGAGAGCAGTCCACGGCCTCTGTAATCGGGCGCCAGTCAAGCATAAACACGTATTTAAATACCTTAGAGAAACAGCGCTGATATTAAAATTTTAAGGCGAGGATTTTAACAAAAAACATTAATGAGTAGAGAAAAATATCTACGATTAGGCGAGCTTTTGATAAAAGAAGGGCTTATCTCTGCCAGCCAGCTGGAAAAAGCAGTAAGCGTACAGAGGCAGGAAGGCGGCCGCCTGGGAGAAGTGTTAGTTAAATTGGATATGATTAAAGAAGGCCAGATGGTGGCTGTTTTAGGAAAGCAGCTGAATATCCCGTATTTTTCTTTAGGTACGGGGATGCTTAAGCCGGCAATTGACCAAGGTTTGGAGTATTTAATCCCTCAGGATTTCGCTCTTAAAAATTCAGTTTTACCTCTTTCACGCACCTTAAGGTCTTTGACTGTGGCAATCGCGGATCCTGGGGATTTAATCCTCATTGATAACCTAAGAAAACTTACGAGTTGTGAAATAAATCCCGTCATTGCTACTAAATCCGATATCTCCAAAGCCATTGAGGGTTTTTATGGAAAGTCCGCGATGCTTAATCAGGCGGTTAAAGATAGTTATGACATTTCTGGTTCCGAAGATATCAGTTTAGAACTGGATTCAGATGATGAGGAATTAAGCCTTGATAAATTAGTTGCCCGGGCAGAGGAAGCGCCGGTAATCAAATTAGTTGATTTAATTATCCGCCAGGCAATTAATGAACGCGCCTCGGATATACACATTGAGCCTTTTAAGAATAAGATATCCCTAAGGTACCGTATTGACGGAAAGTTATATGAGATCTCTTCTCCGGCAAAGCATCTGCATATGCCGATCATTTCCCGCGTTAAAATATTAGCTAAGTTGGATATCGCCGAAAAGCGCTTGCCTCAAGACGGCGCATTCATGGTAAAGATCGGCGAGCGGCCCGTAGATATCCGTGTTTCCAGCATCCCTACCATATACGGAGAAAAAATAGTAATGAGGTTATTAGACCGCAGTGAGGTGATTTTAGACCTTAACCGGCTGGGTTTTGATCCAAAAGAGCTTGAGTCTATGCGTAAAGTTATAAATGCCCCTTATGGGTTAGTCTTTTTAACCGGCCCTACGGGAAGCGGAAAGACTACCACACTCTATGCTATATTAAGCGAGATAAAAATCCCGACTAAGAATATTATTACTGTTGAAGACCCTATTGAATATAAGTTGGAAGGCATAAACCAAGTGCAGGTAAAGCCTGAGATAGGCCTGACTTTTTCCGTAGCACTGCGCAGTTTTTTAAGGCAGGACCCGGATATAATGTTAGTAGGAGAGGTGCGCGATTTAGAGACTGCCGAGGTTTGCATCCGTTCCGCCTTAACCGGGCATCTGGTTTTAAGCACTCTGCATACTAATGATGCGCCTACGGCAGTGAGCCGGCTTATGGATATTGGTATTGAGCCTTATATGCTTGCCCCATCATTACTGGCGGTAGTTGCCCAGCGTTTGGTAAGGAAGTTATGCCCGGATTGCAAAGAGGCATATGAGCCAACCAAGGATCAGTTAAAGAGTATAAATTTAAAGGCAGAGTTGATCTATAGAGCTAAAGGCTGCGCTAAATGCAATAATACAGGTTATAGAGGAAGGATTTGTATTGCTGAGATACTGGTGGCGAATGAAGAGATACGGGATTTGATTAATCAGAAGGCCTCATTCCAGAAAATACGGGAAGCAGCCAAGGCTAACGGTATGCTCTCTCTTTATGAGGCCGGGATTAAGAAAGTTGAAGACGGAATAACTTCCCTTGAAGACGCATTTTCGGTGACTTTAGGAGTAGAATAATGCCAAAATTCTTTTATATTGCCAGAGATAAAACAGGCAACAAGGTCACCGGGGTCGAAGAAGCCGCTAACCAAGATGATACAATTACCCGGCTCCAGGCCAAAAACCTTATTGTGATAAGTGTCATACCTGAAGCCGGAGAGGGCGGGCGGGTTTCGATTACTCCGGATAGGGTTATGAAACAGAGAGTCACCCTTAAGCATAACAGAATCACCGGGACAGAGTTAACCCTTTTCTGCCGCCAATTAGCTACGCTTTTAGGAGCAGGGGTAACCATTCTTAAGAGTTTGGATATTATCACCCAGCAGGTTGCCAGTAAAAGGCTTTATCAGGTTATTAAGGATTTAGAGAAGAGTATGGAGGCAGGCCTAAGTTTTCACGAAGCAATAGGCAAGCATCCCAAGGTTTTCTCAGAATTGTGGATTAATCTTGTGGAGAGCGGAGAGGCAAGCGGAAACCTAGCTATGGTCTTAAGCCGCCTTGCCGGTTATCTGGAAAGAGACGCTGCTTTTAAGAAGAAGATTGTTTCAGCGTTGATTTATCCGGCGATACTTATGTGCGCCGGCTTATCCGCGCTCTTGTTCATGACTATTAGGATTATTCCTACCTTTGCGGAAATATTCAAGGGATTTAATATTCAATTGCCGTTTTTAACGCAGGTGCTTTTAAATATAAGTTTTTTCATAAGGCATTTCGGTTTCGTTATGATTATTGTTTTAGCTGTTGGCTTTTGGTTCTTACGCAAGTATATTTCTACCAAAACAGGCAAGAAAAACTTTCAATCTTTGTTATTGAAACTGCCTATCTTTGGGGAGTTTTTTAGGACCCTATGCGTTGAGCGTTTTACTTCTGAAATGTCCACTCTTGTGGAAAGCGGAGTGCCTATTTTGTATTCGATGGAGATTGCCGAGCGCAGCGTAAATAATCTGGTTTTAGCCGAAGTTATCCACAAAATCAAAGAAGATGTGCGCGAGGGAAAGCCCTTGGGCCAGTCTTTAGAAAAGAGCAATTTCTTTGACCCTATGGTGGTGCAGATGATCAACATCGGAGAGGAGATCGGCGAGCTCTCCAATATGTTTAAGCGCTTGAATACATTTTATCAGGAGTATTTAGAGAATTTTTTTACGCGTTTTACCTCTATGTTTGAGCCGATAATGCTGATCTTTATGGGAGGAATAATAGGGATTATGGTTATCGGCCTCTTTCTTCCTATATTTGAGATTTCACAGATAGGGGGAAAATAAATACTTGCAATCCGTAAGAAATTGCATTAATATAGATTTAGGTTTTTTTAATCAACATTTCATAACAATGAATCAGGGACTGTCCCCGCAGGGGACTGTCCCTGAACTAACAAGGAGGAGAAGATGCGCAAGGGGAGAAGGGGTTTTACGTTAATCGAGTTGATTATCGTTATTGTAATTATCGGCATATTGTCGGTAGTAGCAATACCAAAGTATTTTGTCAATATCAAAAAGGCTGAAAAAGCGAAGGTACTTACACATTTAAATTCTGTAAGGAAAGCGATTATGGGATATTATTCTGCTAATGGCGCATTGCCAACCGTAACTGGAGGCGGTTCTATTATTGTTACTGTTGAG
>PEYI01000018.1:8255-9457 GCA_002774445.1 Candidatus Omnitrophica bacterium CG08_land_8_20_14_0_20_41_16
ATTATTGTAGTGGTAATTATTGGTATATTAGCGGGTCTGGCTTTGATTAAGTATGGGCCGGTAACTGAAAAGGCGCGTTCTGCAGAGGCGTATTCAAAATTAGCTAATATTGTTTCTGCGGAGAATGCCTATAAATTGGAGAACAATGTTTATACTGCTACTATTGCTAATTTGGATATTGATATTCTCGTGAGCAATAATTTTACCTTTAGTGTACCAAGTATTAATAATAGTAGCGGATATGCGAAGGCAACTAAGCAAGGAAATGCTACCAAAGATTATTATATGTGTTTAAATGGTGGAAAACAGAGCGTTGGTTCTGCGCCGTCATGCCCTTAACAATTAAATGAAAAATAATAAATCTTTTACTCTAATTGAGCTTATTCTGGTTATAGTGATTATTATTATTTTAGCAGCCATAGCTATACCAAATTTTTACAAGACTAAGCAAAGGGCTATAGAGAAAGAAGGTATCGTAAATATCAAGCTTATTGCCGCGGCAGAGAGAATATACAAGATGGAGATGGGTAGTTATGTGGCTTGCGCTGACGCAGCAGCATGTAACTCTTCACTCAAACTTATGCTGAATGCAACAAATTGGGCTTATAGCGCTGATTCCTCCGGAAACATTGCAGCGACGTCGCAGGCATCTACGGGTATGAGTTGTACTTATACCTTGTCACCGGCTGGTTATGATGGCGCTCCGTCGTCGTCAGGCTGCCCATAGCATCAATTTGAATAAAAAAGCCCTGACTTTGCTGGAAATTCTTATTTCGGTAATTATCTTAGCACTGGTAGTTACCGGTTTAGCCAATGTTTTTGTGGCAGGCAAGCGCTATATTCAGCATAGCCGAATGCGTATGACCGGGGGAGAACTGGGTAAATATTTCCTTGATCCTCTACAGATGCAGGTCCGGCAAGACACTTGGGCCACTAATCCGCTTGGTACTAATAACATAACTGGTGCAGTTGTGGCTGGCTATACTCCTACTTACACAACGACAACGCTTCCCTCAAATATTAAGAAAGTAAAAGTTACAGTCAACTGGACCGAATAATGCTATCCTGCCGTAAAAAATCCGTCACTTTAATAGAGCTTATTATTGCTATAACTATAGTTTCCGTGATAATTCTCGGGATAAATAGCATCAGTATCTTCAGTCATTACCACCTTATCTCTTCAGACCGCCGCGCAAAACTTC
>PEYI01000009.1 GCA_002774445.1 Candidatus Omnitrophica bacterium CG08_land_8_20_14_0_20_41_16
GGTGGCCTCCTTTAGGTATTATACTATTTTTTAGGCATATTACAGCCTAAAGTTAATTAACCTTGCTGTTTGAGGTCACTGTCGCTGAAAAAACGGGCCACAGTATGGGTTATGAGAAGTATGGCTACTCCCAAAAAAGCAATGGCTACCCGGAAATCCCAGAAGAGAAGCGTAGCAAAGACAGAGGCGAAGAATATACAGAGAGAGATAGTCTGCTGGGTATTTAATCCTAACCCTTGGCTGATGAGTCCTACTAAAATAATCAGAAAAAATAGAAAACCAAATTTAAGAACTAATCTATTTCCCATCCTGCCTCTCTGGCATATGCCTTCACGATATCTTCTCTGGCAATAATACCTATTACCCTTTTTTCTTTATTTAAAACTGGGATGCGCCTTACTTTCTGAGTAAGTATAAGGCGGGCTGCCTCGCATAAACTGGTATTCTCATCAACTGTCACTACATCTTTACGCATTAACTGAGAAACCGTTAAGTTTACCAAACCCTCGAATTTCTTTTTGATGGATTTGGGGTCTTCTTCATAAACAAAACGGCCTACCTTTTCAATATAAGAAGGTAGGACAGCAGTGAGGATATCTTTTTCAGTAAACATGCCCACGAGTTTACCGGCCGCATCAATCACGGGCAAGCCGCTAATCCGCATTTTAAACAAAAACATAAGCGCATCTTGGGCATTATCATCAGGATTGATGCTGGTCACTTCCCTTACCATTATATCTCTTACCTTCATTTAAAACCTCCTATATGGATTTTAATTAGAATATTTCTTTTAAGCGAGATTGTAATTTAAAATAAAGGATGGAGGCAAACCAAGCCTTTAATAAATCCGGCGCAAGAAAAGGCAAGAACCCGATAAATAATAACCTTTTGAAGGTATACCCGAAAAGAAACCTCAACCAGAGGGTGCCTATGGCTAAAAGAACCAAGTCGGCTGTAAAAAATAAAGCGAAAATTTTAAATAAGTTATCTTGACCCTGCCTTACAAATCTACCAATGAATAAACTAGCTAAAACAAAACCAAAAAGATAACCTGCAGTCGGGCCGAATAAATAGAATAAGCCGCTGCCTGTGCCGCTGAATAAAGGTATGCCTAATATACCCAAGAATATATAGCTTAATTGAGCCAATGCGCCAAGGCCGCTTCCCAAGAAAGCGCCGCAGAGCAAAACAAAAAATGTCTGCAGGGTTATCGGCACAGGCGTAAAAGGTAAGGGTATACGCACAAAAGCGCCCAAGGCAGTTAAAATTACAAATGTCAATAGGCCAAATATCCGGCACAATGCCTTATTTAAAATTATCTCTTTCTTTAGGATTACTTCCATAGCAAATCTCCTCGTATAATCTTCACCCCGTTAGATAGCTTCGCATCTAACGGGGTTCACGTATAGCTTAAGAAACTATGCAGTGTAAAGATTAGAAATGGGGCCAAAATTATTTTTCTGACCCCATTTTTTACGCTTCTTTTAACTTATGCCTATTCTTTGGCTATGGCTAAAGTAATTACGCCTGCCAAGATCAAGAACAAACCAATACAGCCCTTGATTATCATCAGAAGCAATTTCCACCATTTTAAGATTGCCATCGCGCCTAAGCCTAAAAAAACCAGGCCTAAAACAACCTTAAGGAACGTAGAAAAAGCCTTCTTGATGTCACAACGCTTTTCTTCCTTCTTAACTTCTTCTGCCATTTCTCCACCTCCTTTAACTTGGTTGGCTCTTCCACCTGCGGTGAATCCATCCCCATTGCGCAGGATATTTACGTATATACGACTCAATAATATCGGTTAATCTCTGTATATTAATGAGGACTGTCTCTTTGGAATCCTTACCCTCCATTAAATCTAAGGCCGGCTCAAAAATTATTTTATGCCGGTCATCTTTTTGCCTTAAGATAAAACAAGGAACAAGCGCTGCCTTGGTACGCTGCGCGAAAATTACCGGGCCGGTTGCCGTAGCCGCCTGCCTGCCGAAAAAATTAACGAAAACACCGGCTGTGCCAAAATTCTGGTCTATAGGTATAAAGACCAACTCGTTATTACGCAGCGCCTGTATGGTGCTATTAACGCATATATCACGCGGCTGGCTGTAAATGGTCTTAACCCCAAACTTCTTGCGCTTTTGGAGGAAAATCTTCTCCACCCGGCTATCTCTCATCGGACGCATAATTCCTGCGGCCTTATATCCTTCAACCGCAAGCTTACCTAATAAAAGCGGAAAATTTCCAAAATGCCCGCTTACTAATATTACGCCCCTATTTTTAGATAAGGCATTTTCTAAATTCTCCCTACCTGCTATATCCACTTTGCTCTTTAAAAGCTGAGGCTTATCCATAAGAAACATAAGTTCCACTGCTGATTTAGCCATAAAAGTAAAACAGTCCCGCGCTATTTTATCCAATTCCTCCTTACTTCTATCCCGGCCAAAGGCAATGCTTAGGCTATCAAGGGCAATATTCTTTTGTTTTGTGGCAAAACGATAAGCCGAAGAACTAACCATATTAGCAAATCCATAGAGAGAACTTGACGGGATAACCCTAACTATCAAAGAACAAATTTGTAAACCTGACCAGCCGAAGAAATGACTGAAGGTTTTCTTGATTTTTTTAAAATCCATTTAATCCCGCGGAGATAGACCTTCCTGCACATTTTCCCGACGAGATGTCGGGATCCCGATTTATCGGGAAAATGAAAGGTCTAATATAAAGAGATTATAACAAAACCGAGTTCAATTTGCAAGAATAATTATAATTTATATCCAATGCTGCGTAAGAATTCTTTACGCCAAGCTACATCAGATGCATTTTCAACGCCCTTAGGCCTTAAACCATCAATGACTCCCAAAATACCGCAGCCATCCGGACTATCCGCGATAATAACTTTAACCGGATTAGAGGTTGCGCAATATATCGTGCATACCTCAGGAATATTCTTAACCGCATTTAAGACATTAATAGGATAAGCATTCTTTAATAGAATAATAAAACTATGGCCTGCGCTTATATTAAGGCAATTCTCAATAGCTAAACTTTTAAGATTAGCGTCATTGCCCTCAGACCTTACTTTGCATGCGCCGCTTGATTCGGCAAAAGCAAGCCCGAATTTTATCCCAGGTACATTATTCACCAAGGCCTCATAGATATCTTCCACTGTCTTAATGAAATGGCTCTGGCCCAAGATTATATTGACATCTTCCGGCTTTTTAACTTCAACTAATTTTAATTCTAACATGGCCCCTCCGCCTTTAATCTATATTAATTCTTCTAAACCCAGTAGCGTAAATACCTGAACCGTCTCCTTGGCTTTTACCTAGGTAAGACTTAACTGAAATAAGAACAAAATCAGGAGAACCAAGCACCTCAAGGGGAATCTTTAAGATTAAAACGTTAGGGGTTAAATCCAATGAAACCCCTTGAGGCTTAATCAACTTTTTTCCTTCTAGCATTTTAAACCCATTATGTTTGGTAATGATACGAACTTTAGGCATATCGCCAAACGGCTTTTTATAACTATAGCCAAATATATACACCATCGTAGAAAGTTTAGAAAGAGCCTCCTTGGACTTTTGTATCTGTATAACTAAGGCCTTATCTAAAATAGCATAGCTAACTTGTCTTTCATCATCTGAAATATTGCCAGCAGATAAGTAATCCGCAGGATTAAAATCAGGGAACATTTTGGAGAAGCCGAGGGAAAAAACTACTTTTTCTTTTAAGGATAACTGATTATTAAGGTCTATAGAGGGATAATCGCCAAATAACTCATTTTTACGGCCAAAGGCCAAAAGATAAAATGCGCTGGATTCAGTTTGACTTTTATAAGCAAGAATGGCCTTATGTTTTCTATTTAGCTGCTCAGAAGAAAGATTAAATTTTAACCACCTAATCTGGAAACCTAAGAAATTCTTAGGCGGGTTTAAATCCAATTCCGGATGATAATACCGAGGCAACGGCCAGCCCAAGCAGTGGACAAGATAGGGATAAACTTTAGGGTAGGGAATCCTATCCTTAAGATTCGCCAAAGCTATCTGGAGGAATAAATAAAGTGATTTATGGTCAACATTTGTATCCGCCGGATGAGAAACAAATATCTTATCCGGCCGGTAATCAAGTATGACTTTTCCCAAATCTGCAAGGATATTCTCTCCTAAATATGGCGCGCCAAAAGAAAGGCTGTCCTTATAAGGGACGCTGGATATTCTAGTCAAGAGGCTGCGGAAAGGCTTGCTCACCTGCCAATATTGAGTAAATATATTAAACGTCCCAAAATCAGGATAACCTAAAAATACAAGATCGCCCTCATCAAGCCCGAGTAACTGCATTGCCTTAATCGCTTCCTTACGGCGAACTTGCCCCATATGGATAAATTCATCCTTTTTAAAAGTAATCCTTTTTTCATAAACGATAAAAGCAAATTGATTATGTTCACCATTGGTAAGATAAACCACTCTTACCTTACCGCCTTGCGAGAGGGCTTCCTGTATTATGCCTGCGCAAGCTATTGTTTCATCATCCGGATGCGGGGCAAGTATGAGCACACGCTCCCCTTTCTTGAATTGTTCAAGATATTCTTCAGGCTTAGGCAGTTGCGCAAAAGAATACCTATAGATCAATAGGCAGAAAATCAGGCAGGAAACAAACATTGAGATTCTTTTCATCGGTGAATATGACATCATATCCTTCTTTTTGTCCTCATTATATTCACCCTGATAATGCTGTCAAGAAAAATGGCTTGTTTCTTTAAGGTAAAACTTTTATAATATAGCCATGCTGGCAAATAATCTTAAAAACTACCATAATATAAGATTAGTCTTGATATTAACCTTAGCCCTAAACTGGCTTGTGGGTATAGCCAAGATTATCTGCGGGCTTGGCATCCGCTCTTCCAGCATGACCGCCGATGGTTTCCACTCCCTCTCTGATGGAGCTTCCAATATTATCGGGCTTATCGGTATACACTTTGCCTCCCAGCCAAAAGACAAAGACCATCCTTACGGACACAGAAAATACGAAACCTTCTTTGCCTTAGGTATCGCCTTCAGCCTCTTCTTAGTAGCTATAGGTATTGTTCGTGAAAGCATAGGCCGCTTCGCTAATCCAATCGCGCCACAAATCAACACCATAAGTTTCATAATAATGATACTCACCACGGCGGTGAACTTTATTGTAATGCGCTACGAAAACAAAAAAGGCAAAGAGCTAAAAAGCGATATATTGGTTTCTGATGCCTTGCATACCCACGCCGATATATTTACCTCGCTTTCAGTTATGTTTGCGCTATTTGCAATCAAACTTGGTTATCCTATACTTGACCCCATAATCTCAATAATGATAGCTATCTTTATTGCTTATGCCGGTTACGGAATAATGAGAGAATGTTCGGTAATACTATGCGATACCGCTGCTATATTAGATGTAAAACGAATAGTTGACATAGTATTAAGAGTTAATGGAGTAAAAACCTGCCATCAAGTTCGCACGCGCGGAAGGCCTGATGATATCTATGTTGATTTACACGTGCAGGTCGCTTCCGACATGCATATCGACGCTGCCCATAAGATAAGCTGCGCTATTGAAAACGCTATAAAGAAATCTATCCCAGAAGTCGCCGATGTCGTAGTGCATATGGAACCTAAAGAGTAAATCCCGTTAGAGACCAGACCACCCGACGGGTGTCCTTAAAGACCAGACCACCCGACGGGTGTCCTTAAGGTTAAACCTCTTTTTTCTTATAAACTTTAGATATTGTGGCATATAAGACAACGAATAAACAGCAGGCGGGAAAAATATCGCCATAGCGATTATAAAATGAAGGCTTATCATACGAAATGGACATCGTTTCAGTCCTATATCCTGAAACAAATATATTGTTGCCTTTTGAATCATTGACCCAAGCGGTAATCTTGCCTAATGGCGATATAAAAGCAGACACGCCGGTATTGGCGCAGCGCACTAGATAAATTCTATTCTCTACCGCCCTGAATACCGATGCACTCAAATGTTGGTAGGCCTCGGAAGTTTTTCCAAACCAAGCGTCATTGGTAATATTTACTAGGAATTTTGCGCCGCGCGTTACAAAATTCCTAGCCAGTCCCGGAAACACATCTTCAAAACAAATCAAAACCCCAAAATTAACCGGAAATCCAAATATAGTATAATCTTTGCCCTTAGCGATATCTCCTATCGGAGCAATTGTATCTAAGAATTTTAAAATATCCCTAAATGGGACATATTCTCCGAATGGGACTAAGTGTAGTTTATCGTATTGATTTAATAATTTAGCCTCCCCGGAAAGCAGCAGCGCGCTATTATAGTAGAGATCCTGCCTTAAGGTAACTGAACCAAAAAGCAGGGGTTTGTTAAGCGTCTTTATATAATCGCATAATCTTAAATAATATGCCGGCTCATCTTCTAAGACAACCGGAAGCGCCGCTTCAGGCCAGATAATTAAATCAGGATTATCTTTGGCTGCCTTAGAGGTAAGCTCAAAATATTTTTGCATAATCAAATCTCTTGCACGCATATCCCATTTTAACTCCTGAAGGATGTTTCCTTGTATAATAGAAATCTTGATGCGTGTACCGTTTACCGTGTACCGTGTAGCATGTAGTCTATAATATCCGTAAGCTAACACAAAAGTTAAGGCAAATAACGAAATAGCTAAGCTACGTGTCTTGTGTACCGTGTACCGTTTATCTTCGCCGCGGCTAAACGGTAAACGGTAAACGGTAAACGGTAAACGAAAATTTATAATTAAACCATATAAGGTAACATTCCCCATCATTATCAAAAAAGAAACTCCCCATGCTCCGGTAATATCCGCAATTTGGATTACAGGTAGATTTAGGTATTGCGAATAACCTAAGAGCGCCCAGGGAAAACCAGTGAATAAGTGACTACGGATATATTCCAAGATGACCCAAACCGAAGGAAGGATTAGCGTATAGCGTATAGCGCCTGCCTCCCCCGTCATATTTTGCGGGGCCTGCCGGCCAGGCAGGTATAGCGCATAGCAATGAGCGATTAATCCGAAGACGCCAAAATATAATGCCAGATATAAAGCCAAAATAACCATTCCAATAAAGGTTACATGAATTAACCAGTAAATAATACCTAACCAGAAAATAACTCCCGTAAAATATGCTAGTAAGAATGCTTGTATTTTAGATTTATCTCTAAGGGCAAAAAATAAAGGTACGAATCCAAACCAGGCAAATAACCAGAGATTAGAATTAGGAAAGGAAAAAATTAACAGAAGAGCAGATAATAGACATAAAGATAACCCTTTTGCGATATGCGATATGCGATATGCGATATGCGCTCTTATTTTCCGCAACATTTTTTATATTTCAACGGCTTGCCGGTTCTAGAATCTATTTTTCCGCAAGGACAGGGGTCATTGCGGCCGACTTTGGGGTGGGATAATTGAACAGTCTTATTTAATAGTTGGACGGGGCGAATATTCAAAGATTCTCCGTTTGTGTAATCTTGAGGCCTCTTTAATTGGCTCGCCTCCGGATGCAAGAGTTCTTTAGATACAGAACTAAATGCGCCGCTGAATCTCCCCGGGCCTTTAGACTGTAATTTAAAGATCGCCTCCAAGGAATCATTCTCAATACCCGCAATCATCTGGCTGAACATATTAAAACCCTCGCTCTTATATTCTATTAAGGGATCACGCTGGCCGTAAGCGCGCAGACCAATCCCTTCGCGCAGGCTATCCATGGCATATAAATGGTCTTTCCATTTGGCGTCAATAATCTGCAAAAAAACCATACGTTCAAGATGACGCAATAAATCGCTGCCTATCCTCCTTTCTTCATCTTCGTAACAAGCTAACACCTTCTGGTATAATTCATCTTCTATATCGGTATTATTCTTAAGTTGCAGCCTAGAAACCTCCAAATTCTCAGTTCCTAAACCAAACTTTAACTTAGCCGCAGTTAATAACCCATTTAAATTAAGCTCCTGATCTTGATTCAAGTTAGAGGAAACCATATTATGTATAGCGCTTCTTAAAATCTCCAGGATTTCTTCTTTCAAAGAAATCCCTTCCAGGATCTCCCGGCGTTGAGAATAAATTATCTCCCTTTGCTTATTCATTACATTATCATATTCTAAAAGCTGCTTTCTAATTTCAAAATTATGCTCTTCTACCCGTTTTTGAGCAATCTCAATAGAGCGGCTTACCCAGGGATGCTCAATAACCTGGCCATCCTCAAGCCCCAATTTATCCATCATACCTACGAGCCGATCAGAACCGAATAAACGCATCAGGTCATCACCTAAAGAAACATAAAAGCGCGATGAACCGGGGTCGCCCTGACGGCCGCTTCTTCCGCGCAGCTGGTTATCAATCCTGCGCGCCTCATGCCGCTCTGTACCTAAAACATGCAGCCCGCCTAACTCAACCACTTTTTTATGCTCTGCTTCTGTCTCTTGTTTATACTTATCAAAAAGCTTCTTGTATTCTTCCTGATAATTTAGCGCCTTAAGGTCTAATTTCTCTTTGGCTAAGTTTTTAGCCATAAATTCCGGATTACCGCCTAATAAGATGTCTGTTCCGCGGCCGGCCATATTAGTAGCAATGGTTACAGTCTTATACCTGCCTGCCTGAGCAATAACCTGCGCTTCCATCTCATGGTATTTGGCATTAAGCACCTGGTGCAGTATGCCGCGGCGCTTAAGCATTTCCGAGAGTCGTTCAGATTTGTCTATACTAATAGTCCCTACCAGAACCGGCCTGCCTGTATTATAAAGCTCAACGATCTCTTCAACTACCGCAGCAAATTTCTCTTTTTCTGTTTTATAAATCCGGTCAGGACAATTTTCGCGGACAAGCGGCCTATTGGTAGGAATAACCACAACATCAAGCTGATAAATATTCTTAAATTCATTAGCCTCGGTAAAAGCCGTCCCGGTCATACCCGCTAATTTTTCATACATACGGAAGTAATTCTGAAAGGTTATCGTGGCTAAGGTCTGATTTTCCCGTTCAATCTTCATCCCTTCTTTAGCCTCAACCGCCTGATGCAGGCCGTCTGACCAACGCCTCCCCGGCATCATGCGGCCGGTAAATTCATCCACAATTATTACTTCGCCTTCTTTTAAGACGTAATCAATATCGCGCTGGAAGAATTCCTTGGCGCGCAAGGATGCTAAAGTGAGGGCTAGGCATTTTTCATTCTCCGGGTCTTGGGGGCTATAAAAAGATTCTATGCCCCAAATACGCTCTGCTTTTACCTCCCCCTCTTTTGTCAAAGAAATAGTCTTTGCCTTTTCATCCGCCAAATAATCAAAACCCGCAGATAAATCAACTCCTTTATATTTAGCGTCTATTTCATCCTTCTCCGTAACCCTCCTGCCCTTTAACTGGCCGGATATCTTATTGGCAGTGTAATATTTCTCCGTTGACTCCTCGGCAGGGCCGGAAATAATTAAAGGGGTGCGCGCCTCATCTATCAATATGGAATCAACCTCATCAACAATGGCGTAATAAAAAGGCCTTTGCACCAAATCATTCAAAGAATATTTCATATTATCGCGTAAGTAATCAAATCCGAATTCGTTATTCGTGCCATAAGTAATATCACAGGCGTAAGCTACCTTTCTTTCCTCATCTGACATCTCATGCTGGATTGTGCCGACAGTTAAACCTAAGAATTCGTAAATAGGCCCCATCCACTCACGGTCACGGCACGCCAGATAATCATTGACCGTAACTATATGCACCCCGCGGCCAAGCAAAGCATTTAAATACGCCGGCAGGGTTGCCACCAGGGTCTTCCCCTCTCCGGTAGCCATCTCCGCGATCATCCCTTCATGCAATATTATGCCTCCGGCAATCTGAGAATCAAAATGCCTTAAACCTATGCTCCTTTTAGATGCCTCCCTTACCACGGCAAAGGCTTCAGGTAAAATATCCTCAAATATTTTATTGCGGGTAAATTTCAGTTTCTCCTTTATCTTCTCCTTTTCCTCCGGTATAGCGACTAAAGCCATTGCTTTTTGTAACTCTTGGATTTCTTTAGCATAAATATCGGACTTCTCCGGTATGTGCGTTTTAAATTCTGAAGTCTTAGCTTTAAGTTGAGCATCACTTAAGGCTTTAATTTTGGGCTCTAAAACATTAATCCTATCAATTAGGGATGCAATACTGGCAATTTTGCTCATCGACGATTGAGGCATATCCGGATGTAAAACGATATTCACGCCCGGCGCCTTTTTCTTTATCGCCGCCTGACGGCTTTTTAAAACTGCTTTTTTGATAAAACCTAACATTTTATTTTGCCTTTTGAAATCTTAAATAAGCCTCAATAAACTCATCGAGCCCGCCATCCATAACTTTGTTTACATCGGAAGTTTCATAATCTGTGCGGTGATCCTTAACCATACTATAAGGATGCATTACATAAGAACGGATCTGACTGCCAAACTCAATTCTTTTCTTATCCTTAGCATACTGTTTTAAAAATTCATCTTCCTTCTTCTGACGTTCTAACTCATAAATGCGCGCCTTTAGAATCTTAAATGCCATCTGCTTATTCTGATGCTGTGAGCGCTCATTCTGACACTGAGCCACCAACCCCGTAGGTATATGCGTAATCCTCACCGCGGAATCAGTAGTATTTACGCTTTGGCCTCCTGCGCCTTTAGAGCGATAAACATCAATGCGTAAGTCTTTATCCTCTAACTTTATATTACAATCTTCTTTAACTTCGGGAATTACGTCAACCGAGGCAAAAGAGGTATGCCTGCGTTTATTAGCATCAAACGGAGATATGCGCACTAAGCGATGCACCCCGGCCTCTGCCTTAAGATAACCATAGGCAAAGCGGCCTTCAATCAACAAAGTAACATTCTTTACCCCTGCTTCTTCACCATAAAGTATATCTGTGGTTTTAACATCATAGCCGCGCCTTTGCGCAAATCGGGTATACATCCTTAAGAGCATCTCCACCCAATCACAAGACTCTGTCCCGCCGGCTCCGGCATTAATACTTAATATGGCGTTAGTTATATCCAGCTCGCCTGAAAGCAGGGTTTTAAATTCTAACTGACCAAGCATGCTCAAAAGCTCGTCAATATTCCGGTTTAAATCTAAGAATAATTCCTGATCTCTTGTGTTAAGTATATCGGCGAGTTCTTTAAGCTCATGGTATTTCTTGACTGCGGCCTCCCATGGCTCAACTATGCTTTTTAGGTCTTTAAGTTGTTTGACTATCCTAGTGGAATTATCAGAATCATCCCAGAACCCATAAGAAGACATCTGTTCAGATAGCTCCGCAATGATTTTATTCTTGTTATCAATGTCAAAGATAACCTCTTAGTTGGCCGAGGTTAACTTCAATATTGGTTAGTTTACTCCTGATATCATCTAACATGGCCCCTCCTTAATGAGCCCCGCCTTGGCCGGGCGGATTAATCCCGCCGCATACACCAAAATTATGGAACAGAATTTTGGTGTAGATTATAAGGCGGGACAATACTAAAATTTTATTATCCCTCTTAAAGAAAGAATAAACTCGTCTTCGTTATCCGCAAATTTCGCTGCCTCATCCTTCCCTACCTTACCCTCACCAACTAACTTAATCAATGACTGATTAAATGACTGCATGCCAAAAATGCCTCCGTCTTCAATAAATTGCGGTATCTCGCAAGTCTTTCCCTCGCGGATAAGCCGGCTGATGGTTGGAGTAAGAAGCATTACTTCATAAGCAGGAATACGGCCTACCCCATCTTTTAAAGGCAGGAGCCTTAAAGATATTATGCCTTTCAAAAGTGAGGCGAGTTGATTTCTTACCTCCTGATGTTGGTGCGGCGGGAAAAAATTAATAATTCTTTCTACGCTCTGAGCGGCATTTACGGTATGCAGTGTACTTAAAACCAAAACTCCGGTTTCCGCGGCGGTTATCGCGCTGGACATAGTCTCTAAATCCCTTATATTGCTTATAAATAATACATCCGGGGTCTGAAGGGTAAACGCGCGCAGGACATTGCTATATGATATTACATCAACGGTAAGTTCGCGTTGATTAATAAACGATTCCTTATCTTCAAAGACAAACTCTATCGGATCTTCAATGGTTAAGATATGCTTCTTGGCATTAACGTTAATATATTCAATCATGCTGGCAATAGCGGTGGATTTACCACTGCCCATACTGCCAGTTAAAAGGACTAATCCTCCCCTCTCCATACAAAGTTTCTCTAATATATCAGAAGGCAAATTCAACTCTTTAAAAGTCTGAATTACATTATTAACCTTTCTTATAATCAACGAAGGCCAGTTTCTTTGCATAAATATGCTCACCCTAAACCTGCGGTCCAGCTCTTTTATATAAATCGTAAAATCCACATCAAGGTTATTCTTAAAAATTTCTCTCTGCTTAAGAGTAGTCAGCTCCTCAGTGGCATGGATCACTTCTTCTATGGTAAGTATATTCTCACCAACAACAACCAATTTGCCATCTATCCTAAGGCGGGGAATTCCACCGGCGCGATAGAACAAATCCGAGGCATTTTTCTCAATCATCTCTTTTAATAATTTCTTTATGCTCATTTATCCTCCATATTATAAGTTATTATACCACTTTCTTGGATTTTGGGGTAGGGTTAAATTCCATATATTTACCCAAGGCAAGATGCGTCTGGGCATCTAAGGCAGGAGTTGACCCTAAAATCAATATTATAAAAGGGACTATAATCCATTCCATAATCATCACTATGTTCTTTAACCAACTCACGCCCTTAGGCCGGGGAGGTAATATTAGGCGGCTTAATATTACCCAGGCAAGGCCAGTAAAAAGAGTAAAATTAAAAAGCAATCCGGTTATCTTGGAAAGGTTATAACCTATGGCCGTTTGGTTAAAGAACGCCCCCCCAAATATAATCGGAAGGGGGCCGATAAAGACTAAAATAATCGCCCAGATCGCCCAAGTAACATGGCTCTCCAAAAGATGAAATCCTCTCCGTATTTTTCTTATTAACGGTATATCCCGATCCGTTAAGAACCCGCTAATCAAAAAAGGAAAGTTTTCAACCCCCCAAGCCCATCTCCTTTTTTGTTTATATTGTATCTTAATAGTTTTTAAAAAACTATTAGAATAAGCTATATCCATAGAAACTGTAGTATATAATGGGATAACCCGATAGTCTCCTTTATAAAAAAGAAACGCCTTCCAGTAGATAACCGAGTCGTCGGAGACCATATCCACCGGCCAATAACCTATATCAACTAAAGTCTTAAAACTCATACTATGGCTGGAGAAGGTAACAAATTTTTCCAAGCGCATACTCTCAATCATCTGGCAAAATGAAGAACTTATCTCAACTAAACGGGCAAATGACGGCGCTTGCCAGATATTGTTATTATAAACAGGCATAGGCTGGTAACTCGCCCGGTGAGGCTTAGGCGATTTAATAAAATGATAAGTAAGACAGCCAAAATACTCTTTGCTTACGCAGGTATCCGCGTCAAAACAAGAGATAATAACATCCGCGTCGCTAATTCCGCCGGCCGCTAAGAATACCTTGGCCTGCTTAGCCGCCCAAGTGGCATTTGCGCCCTTAGTGCGTTTCTCGCCAGCGATACCATCGGGATGAAAAGTAGATAAATATCCGTAAAAGATATTCCCAAACTCCGACTCGAGCGCCTTGGCATTATCTCTAGCGCCAGGATTACGTTCCTCAAAGGCAACGATTACAATCATTTTATCCTTAGGATAATTACAGTTCTTAATGGCTTCTAATGACGGCCCTAAAACATCTGGCCCTTCTTTATATACGGGGAATATAATTAAATGGTATAAATTATTATCAGGGCACTCGCTAAGCCAATTCCTGTTCCTTTCTCTATACAGCCTACGGTGCGCCATAACCAGAAGGCTCGTAAGGTAAACTGTGCGGATGATCCAGTAGAAATCAAAAATTAGACTTATAACCGCGCAGGAAACTGGATTAATAAAAGCTAACAATACGAGAATAAAGATTATTCCCCACGATATTAATCCCGGAATTATCTCAAGGGTTCTTTTCTTTAAGTTATTCTTCTTCATCCTGCCTTAATTTTATCATATTATTTAGTATAGAGGTTTACTGTTAAGCTCAAGCTTATAAATATTTTCATAAATTATACCGTCCGCGCCTCTCTCATAATCCGAAAAATAAAGCACATCTTTATTCACCTCATAAAAAACCCCCAAGGCCTTACTATTTAGATTAACTAAATTTATCTGATGAGACCCTTCCTTTAAAGGTGCAGGAAGATCTATCCCTGTGGGATTAGATTTAGGGGTTGCCTCAAGGACTGCAATATTTTTATCTGTAATTAAAACCAGATGGCAACTATCTGAATGCCAAAATACATGCTCAATCTCCTGGGCAGGATAATTTAAAATAAGGGGCGGCTGATAATACGGCAGGTTATTCTTTTGATTTAAATAAACCACGCATATCTGATGATTATTGAAAATCAGGATTTTCTCTCTGTCAAAAGAAACCTTGAGCTCCTTAGGCGGATAGTTAAAGCCCATGGGGAGATTGCTTATCTCCTTAAACTCTTCTCCGTCTAGGTTGGATTCATAAATAGCATTCTCATCTTGATTAAGATAATAAATACTCCCTTTTTCTTTATCCACGCAAAAAGATGCTATCTTACCTTGATTAAGCTGCTTTATATTCGGCCGAGTAGGAAAAAGTATAACTTTCTCAAGGCGCGTAACTTTACGCGGCTCAACCTGAACCTGCGTCCCGTAAGAATAATAGCGCTCTAATTCCAGTCGTATATCATAAACCCCGGGGAGAAGTTCATTAATAGTGGCTGGGGTCTTTTCAGGAAGCAACTTTGAGCCTAAATAAATACGCGCGCCTGGCGGTTGAGTTTTAATGCTGATTAAACCGGTCTTGGTGAATTTAAACGTATGGGAATTGAATTTATAACCTAAGGCAAAGGATAAGATAAACGGTATGCCGGTAAAAAATATCACAACGCTTAAATAAAATAAAACCCCTCTTATCCTTTGTTCGCTAAGCACCTTGAAATCTCTTTTTCTAAATCCAGAACTCGCTTTTTATTATTTTTACCCCAGGCATACCCACCTAATATATTATTACTCTTTATCACGCGATGGCAAGGGATAATTAAAGGGTAGGGATTGTTTTTTAATATCGTCCCTACCGCC
>PEYI01000036.1 GCA_002774445.1 Candidatus Omnitrophica bacterium CG08_land_8_20_14_0_20_41_16
ACCATTATCTTTTCAAGATTACTTTTACAGGTATTATAAGACATTACCAAATCAGAAAAAAGGCAATATCCTAACGATTTTATAAAATTAATGAGAATAAATGATTCAGTTAATGTAGGGGTAATTAAACATGGGATCTAAAATCGCATACAGCATTATTTTTTTACCTATAATTTTATTTATCGGTGTTATTACCAGTTACGAAGATTTTAAAGAATCTAAAATAAAGAATAAGTGGATTTTGGTTGGGTTAATATATTCTTTTATGGTATATTTACTATTTTGGATTTTACCCAAGGGAGGTTTATTAGGCTCTTATTTATTATGTAATTTTGATAAATGGTGTGTAAATTTACTGGTCAGCATGGTAGTAGCCTATTTATTATGGCATTTTAAGATGTGGGGGACAGGTGATGCAAAGTTATTCATTTGTTATGCCGCGCTCATTCCCATGGGGCAGTATTCCAGGGTATATTTTAATTATTATTTTGCCTCCTTTTTGTTATTGTCAGCTATTTTTATTCCCGCTTCAGTATTTTTGATTACAGAATCTTTTGTTTATTTTGTCAGAAGGTTTAACTTTAAAAACTTTATGGAAAGATCGTTAGAATTTGTTCAGAAGTGGCGGATTAAGTTTAATTTTGCTGAAGCTGGTAAAGTTTTTTTTGGATTTTTTTTGTTTTTTTTGTTTTCTAAGATGTTAAGGGGATGGTTATGTAATATTTTTAATAGCAGAATTTTAGTTGATCAGAGTATTCCGATGTTAATATCATTAATTTTGTTCAAGCAGCTTTCTAAAATTTTTGAAAAGAATATTAAATTTATCATTTTTGCGTTTATTATTTTCATTGTTTACATTATGTTTGGCAGGGCATATTCATGGCAGCAGTTTACTCTAGAAATCAGGAGTCTATTAGGAAACACCATGTCAGTCATGGTTTTATTTCCGATATTTAGCAAGATAGTCGAACTCCATGCTGAGAGGACAGTTAAAAAAACTGTTCCTTTTGCTGTCTGGATGCTTTTGGGTGTTTTGATAACCTGGTTTTCGTAAGCAATCTTTATAGCGTAAGTTATTCTTTCTCAACAGGTTAAGGCGAGATTAGTTAGCATACTTCTGTACCATTTATCACTATAACATACCTAATTGTATGATTATGTCAAAGAATGTTAATATTTTCCTTGACAAATAGCCTCATTTTCCTTATAATGCAAATAATTATTTGTAAGGAGAATTGAGATGATAAACAGCGGGTTAATGACTATTGAAGATTTATCAGATTACCTTAAGGTTACGCGCCGGACTATTTATGATTGGGTTAAACATAATAAGATTCCCGCGCTGAAATTAGTAGGACAGTGGCGTTTTAAAAGAGATAAAATTGACGCTTGGATAGAAAACCAGTCGCATTAGGAAGGGGGGGTAAATGTATTTCAAAAAATTAGAACTCATAGGCTTTAAATCATTCTGCGATAAGACCGTCTTGCATTTTGAGCCGGGGATAACCGCTGTTGTCGGGCCGAATGGCTGCGGCAAATGCCTTAGTTACGATAGCTTAGTAACGCTTGGCAACGGATCAAGGATAAAAATTGGTGATTTAGTGGAGGGGGCGCTGGAAAATGTTTCGTCTGCGCAAAATTTAGATGATGGTTTTATGACCAGCGAAAATCCGCAAGGTATAAATATACTATCTTTAAACCCCCATTCTTTGAAAATAGAATTAAAGCCTGTCTATGTTTTTATTAAAAGAAAGGCTCCGGAATATCTTTTAGAAATCAAGACTAAATCCGGAAAAACTGTAACAACTACTCACTACCACCCTTTCTTTAGCATTAAGGACGGACAAGTAATTGACCTTAAAGCGGAAGAGTTAAAAACCGGCATAAGGATTGCTGTGCCACGGCAGATATCAGTACCGCATGCTTCTTCAAAACTTAATTTATGGGAAATATTCCAAAAGTTTACTGAGGGAGATTTAACGTATATCCCATCTTCTCAGGAATTGGTTGATTTATTAGTTAAGGATAGAGTTAATTATATAACTAATGCAGGTATCTCTAATGCCGCAGGTATTAGTCGGACCGCTGTAACTTCAGCTATTTCCGGGCAGGCGATGAGCATTCCTAATTTTGTAAAGTTGTTAAAAATAAGTAATATTACGGAAATCCCTGATTTTATCAGCCACATTAAATCCCGCAGTTCCGGGCAGATTCGTCTGCCGCGCCAAATTGATACTTCTGTAGCCCGGTTTTTAGGTTATATCATATCTGAAGGAAGGACTACTCAATCCAATCAGGTTTGGTTCGTGAATGAAGATGAAAAGATGGTAGAGGATTATATTGCTTGCGCAAGAAAAGCCTTTGATGTGCAAGCCAAGGTATTTAACTACAAAGAGTGCGCTAAAGATGTCATTATATTCTCTGCCGCGCTTTGTAAATTCTTAGAAAAGGCTTTTGATTTAAAATTTAACAGTATATCCAAAGATAAGGTAGTCCCAGGCCCGTTATTTAATTGTGGAAATGAGATAATCAGGGAATTTCTATCCGCTTTGTTTGAAGGCGATGGCCATGTCTGTGTAAAAAAGCAGGGCGCAGCCAGGCGAAATACCGTTTACTTTGAATATTCTACAGCTTCTAAGGCCCTGGCTTCTGGCGTCAGCAGTTTGCTTTTACGTTTAGGGGTGCAGTCCGTTATAAGAGAGAAGAAAAAGGCCGCCTCCAATACTATAGAAAAAAATAAAAAGACTTATTATTCGGTGTATGTTTATAGTTTGGGGAACGTAAAACGCCTGGCAAGCCTGTTGAATTTTGTGGGGGATAAAGCCAAAAAATTGACCGAGATTAAGAATCTGGATTATAAAACCAACCTGAATTTAGACTTGATTCCGGAAGTTAACCAAATCTTAAAAGACTTAATTAAGTTAGCTGGTATAAAAGTTAAGCGGTTCAGGAAGATTTCTCCAAAATTGGCGGCTTATTATGAAAACAGGTGCCTTCCGACGCGTCAAGGCTTGTTGGAAGTTTTAAGCATTATTATTGAGCATGGAAAAATTTCCGGTTTAGCGCGGTCTTTTTATGATTACCTTAAAATGTTAGTTAACTCCGATATCTACTGGGATGAAGTAGTTAGTATAAAGAAATCTTATTCTGAAAAATGGGTTTATGATTTATCCATACTTGGTAACCATAATTTTATTGCCGAAGATATTATTGTTCACAATAGCAATATCTTTGATTCCATACGCTGGGTTTTGGGAGAACAATCAGCCAAATCCCTGCGCGGTTCAGAGATGCTAGATGTTATTTTTAATGGCACGGATAACCGCGAGCCATTGGGTATGGCTGAGGTTACTCTTGTTTTTGATAATAGGGCTCGTTTTTTTAATTTTGATAATGATGAGGTGGCGATTACCCGCAGGCTATTTCGCTCCGGAGAAAGCGAGTACCTTTTAAACAAAAGTCAGGTGCGCTTAAAAGATATCCTTGATTTACTCTTGGGTACCGGCATTGGCGCGGAGAGTTATTCCATAATCGCGCAGGGTAAGATAGACTTGATTTTAAGCTCCCGGCCCGAAGAGAGGCGCATGGTCTTTGATGAAGCCTCAGGGATTACTAAATATAAGGCCCAGAAAAGAGAGGCCGCCCGAAAGCTTGAGGAGACAGAACAGAACCTCTTGCGCGTTAACGATATAGTTAGCGAAGTAAAGCGCCAGATAGGCAGCCTTGAACGCCAGGCAAATAAGGCGCGCAGATATAAGGAGGTATTTGAGGAGTTAAAGGCTAAAGAAATATCCTGTTCTGTTTTGGAGAAAAAAGGCCTCTTGGCTCAAAAAGATGCAATTGTTAATAACTTGAAGGAGTTACAATTACGCGAAATAGAGTTTATGGCTGTTATTCATGAAGAGGAGCTCAAGATTTCATCCCGTTCTCGAGAGTTAAAAGGGTTTGAAGATAATATGATGGCTGCCAAGAATGAATTGATGGGGCTGGAGAATGAAGTTGTAAGAAATAATGAGCGCGTAAGTTTTAACCGGGAGAAAGTTTTGGAGTTGAATAATGGCCGGAAATACCTGGAGAAGCAGATAATCCAGCTTGAGGCTAAATTAAAGCCCGAAGAAGAGAAACTGAATAATGTGAAGGATGAATACGCCGGATTAAATGGTCTGATTGAAGCTAAATCTAAAGAACTGGCGGAGAAGGATAAAAAGATTAGCGCCCTTGCTTCAAGCATTAAGGTTTCGCTTGAGAATATCTCCCGGTATAAAAAAGAGATTATGGAGTTTGTGGGTAAGATAGCCCGGGAGCGGAATCAGATCTCTGAATTTAACTCTCAAGACCAGGTATTTTTAGCGCGTAAGAAAAGGCTTGAGATTGAGAAGGCCAAAACTTACGAAGAAAAGGCAATAATTGAAGAAAGTTTAGCAAAGGTTACTTCTGAGGTTGATTTAGCCCGCAGGACAGTAGATGAATTTAATCAAAAAATTCAATTAGCAAAGTCGAATCTCCAAAGCGAAGGCCAATCCTTAAATTCCATAAATTCGGATATTGATGGGTTAGAAAAACAGAGGCTGGCATTAGAATCGCATAAGGTATTTTTGGAAGAATTAAAGGCTAAATATTTAGATAAGGCTGAGGCTATAAACGCGCTTATTTACTTGGATAGGCTTCCGACGGATAAGACAAGCGGGTTGGTGATTCAAATAACGGAGACAGTTAATTTAAGCGCTGAAGATAAGGCGTATCTAGGGCCGGCAAACTTTAAATTATCCGGCGAGGCTAAGCCGATAGAGCTTGATACCCGTAAGATTACGGAAAAAATAGCGAAAATAGAAGAGGAATTAGGGGGTTTGCGGATTTTAAGGCAAGTTAAAGAGGCAGGCATAGGCGAGATAAATAAGTCTATTTCTAGCTTAGAACAGGAATTGCGCTCTCAGGAGATCAATCTTGCCAATAAACAAACTTCGCGCGCCACAATCTTAGAACAATTTAATAAGATTAAGGAAGAGGAGGATCTTGTTGTTTTGGATTTAGCTGAAGTTAGTAAGGAGCTCACTATCCTTGAGGCGAATATTAAAACCTCTCAGGCAGAGCTTTCAGAATTAAATAACAGCCAGCGCAGGCAAGAGGATTCCATATTAAGAGAGGAAGATAGTATTTCCGTAAACAGCGGGTTAAGGGAAGAGCTTTTAGTGGTTATCACTCAGATTGAAACCGAGCTTGAGGCGTTGAATAAACGTATAGTCTCTGATAAGGCTACTTTAAAGTTATTGGAAGAAACTTACAGCCACGATAAAGAGAATTTTGATAATACTAATAGACAGATTCAGGGAGCCATAGTAAAGATAGAAACAATGGAGTTAGAGATAAGTGATTGTGAGAAAAAAAATATTGAATCCGAAAGGAATATAGAATTTAAACGGCTGGCATTAAAGGAAGCAGAAAGCCGTTATCAGGAGATTTCCCTTGGCGCTGGCGATACAGCTTCAAAGCTCGCGGCAGATAGAAAAGAGTTAGATAATTTAAAAACGAAATTATATGAGTTATTGGCGCAGGGCAAGGATATAGACTACAAATATAATGCGCTGAAAGAAAGGATGTTTGCCGCCTACAAGATAGACATTCATACTGTTGAAGCGGCCACGGATGGTTTAGGCCTATCTACGCTTTTAAAGGAGATAGAAGGATTAAAAAATAAATTAGATTCATACGGCACGGTTAATTTAGTCGCTATTGAGGAATATGATGAGTTAAAGAAGCGCTATGATTTTTTAATTCAGCAGCAGGGTGACCTTTTAAGCTCTAAGGAGTCTTTGCATCAGGCGATCTTAAAGATTAACCGCACCACCAAGCAGATGTTTTTGGAGACTTTTGAGAAGGTGCGCGAGGAGTTCCGCAATTATTTTCGCTTGCTTTTTAACGGCGGAGACGCGCAGGTTTATCTTATTGATGAGCATGACCCTTTAGAGTCAGGGATTGAAATTATCTGCCGTCCTCCGGGAAAGAAATTACAGAACGTCCTGCTTTTATCCGGCGGGGAGAAAGCCATGTCCGCGATTGCTTTAATTTTTGCCATATTTAAGGTAAAACCATCGCCGTTTTGTATACTTGATGAGATAGACGCGGCATTAGACGAAGCCAATATAGACAGGTTCTCTCGCGTGCTTCAGGGGTTTTCTAAGGCCTCGCAGTTTATCGTGGTTACTCATAATAAAAAGACTATTGTTAATGCTGATGTTATGTATGGCATCACCATGGAGCAGTCAGGCGTCTCTAAAATTATCTCAGTTAAATTCGCTAATGATAAGGAAAGGGATCTAGAAGCAGCCGGCGTTGCCTAATGATGGCTTAGTTAACAGCAGGTTTTATTGCGGCCTTTGTTTTTAGCCTGATACAGGAATTTGTCGGATGCGGTAATAAGTTCCGTGGGCAATAACCCATCTTCGGGAAAAGTTGCAATCCCCAGGCTTACAGTTAGTTTTTTATTAGGAAGAATCTCCTCGTGAACGAAAACATACTTTTCGATATCCATCCTTAAACGTTCGGCAATTAGAAGCGCTTCTTTTTTATCGGTTTGGGGCAGTATTATAGCGAATTCCTCTCCGCCGTAGCGGCAAACAAAATCCATTTTTCTGGACTGATTTTTAAGTAAGATTGCCAGTTCTTTTAATGCCTTATCTCCCGATTGATGGCCTAAGGCGTCATTATATACTTTAAAATAATCTATGTCCAACATAAGCAAGCTTAAAGGCGTTTGCGTTGTCCGTGATTTTTCTAATTCTGTATTAAGAAGATATTGAAAATAGCCATGGTTCCAGAGTTCGGTTAGAGAATCCAGATGTGCCATCATCACAGTCTTTTCATAGAGTTGGGAGTTTTCAATTGCCAGGCCTGCCTGGTTAGCAAGCATAGTGAGCATACGGATATCATCTTTGGTGATTGGCTCACGCGTAATAAAGTTATCCGCGACAATTATGCCGTTAATTTTATCTTTGGCTTTTAAGGGGATCAAGACTAATTCTTCACTTTTTAACATTTGCACTATGGGGGTGTTTTTGTAATTTGCGATGGTTTCTTCGGTAAGATGTAGAGGCATTTCTTCTTGGGCTACTAAGGAGAGTAGGTTTTTATTAGTATCGTGTATTAAGGTTTTCATGTGTTGGACTTGTTTGTTGAATCCGGATTCAAATCTATTTTCAGTCTTGCTTGAGTCTTTATAAGCGCTGATTAAATCATACAAATCCATATTCTCGCCTTCAATCTGGCTCCAGATGCGGTTGGCTTCTTCGCCGGTTTCAGGGCCTATTCCCATTTTTCCCTCTATAAGCTGTTCTTTTTCATTAATCAGGAAGAGTAACGCCCGGTTAAAGCCTAAGCCGATATGCGCAGTTACTCCGGTCAGGATGATGTATAAGATTTCATCCAATTTTAAAGTTGTGCGCATGGCATTAGAGATTTCATGGAGAATCCCCAGTTCGGTTTTGGTGCGTTCAAGTTCGTTTTTAAGTTTGGTAATCTCTTCCATAATTAAATGAGCCCCACCGTTTTGATTCGCTTTGCGAATGCAAAACGAATCAGCGGGGGCGAATTAACCCCCGCACCAATTGGATAGTTAGCCTATGCTATAGCTCAATTGGTGTGGGGATAAGTTCGTGCATACAATTTATGTTCACTAACGTTCCGTAAATTGTGCACTCACTAAATCTAACATATTTTAGGAGCGATGTCAAATTAAATAGGGACAGCGGCCATTTTTCTTACCGTTCCTTGTTCTTTGATAATAGCCAAAATATTTAGTTAGATTTTCTTTCCTTTTGCGTCTATTAATAGTAGAAGACATCCTATAATACTTACTAATGATTACACAGATGCGTGCCAAGTTAAGCTCTTTCTTAGTCTAACCGATGTGAGTTCGGGACATAGCAATTGTCTGTTTGGCTATGTA
>PEYI01000025.1 GCA_002774445.1 Candidatus Omnitrophica bacterium CG08_land_8_20_14_0_20_41_16
GTCAATTCGGGAAAGCCCTTTCCTTGCAATAATCTTAGAATTATGTTATACTTTAACGATTTTATCCTCATCTAAACAGAAAGGATAACCCTATGTTATTAAATACGTTAAAGCAATTTAATTGGTTGGACATTTTTATCCTAATTATGATATTCAGGATTTGCTACATCGCTTTGAAGGCTGGGTTCCCTATTGAGGTTTTTAAGTTCTTAGGAAGCCTAACCGCGATTTACGTCTCTATGCATTATTATACTATGCTTTCAGATTTTATAAAAAGCCGTATCCCTATTGAAGAAAATATGCCTTTGGAGTTTATAGATTTTCTGGTATTTTTATTATTGGCGATATCAGGGTATCTTTTATTTGTATTATTGCGCAGTGTCT
This sequence comes from Candidatus Omnitrophica bacterium CG08_land_8_20_14_0_20_41_16, assembly GCA_002774445.1. Taxonomy (GTDB): domain Bacteria; phylum Omnitrophota; class Gorgyraeia; order Gygaellales; family Profunditerraquicolaceae; genus Sherwoodlollariibacterium; species Sherwoodlollariibacterium unditelluris. The sequence goes on from PEYI01000025.1 coordinate 385, forward strand.
TTAGCCATTTTATTAAAATAGAGGCGGTATCTGCTTTAAATAAATGGGGAGGCTTAATCTTAGGCCTATTCAGGTCAATCTTATTGGTGAGCCTTATTTTCTTCACTTTAGCTATATCAAGCGTTTCTTACCTTAAAGATAGCGTAAAGCGTTCATACTTGGGGCCGCGTTTATTTTCTATTGCGCCAGATACCTATGCTTGGGCTTGGAATAATCTAGCATCAAAATTTATTAATTCCGAAAAACAGAATAACGTTGTTTTAGAAGTAAAAAAAGAGATATTACCTAAATGAAACTGGGGCACTTATATAATCTAGTGGTAAAGTTCGGTTCTCAAAGGGATCCGCGTAAGAATAAAAAGGCAATAAAATTTTATCCTGACAGCGCCATTCTTTACGGCGATCCGGATACCGAGGTGAAAAAGGTCTTGGTTGGCATAGACATAGAGGTGGGGGAAATATTACTCGCAGATAAATTGCGGGCGGATAGAGGGTTGGACTTGGTGATTTCGCATCATCCCGAAGGAAGGGCATATGCCTTACTTCATGATGTGATGTGGCTGCAATTAGATGTGTTAAAGCAAGTCGGCGTATCTAGCGTAGTCGCCCATAAGCTTCTGGAGGAGAGGATACGCGAAGTAGAAAGGAAGATACTGCCTCAAAATCATACCCGGGCAGTGGATGCCGCGCGCATAATTAATATGCCATTTATAAACATGCATACTCCCGCTGATAACCATGTTTTCGTTTTCTTAAAGAAGCTTATGCGGGATAGAAAGCCTAAAAAAGTTGGCGATATAGTTGATATTTTATCTGAGATACCCGAATATAAAGAGGCGGTTAGAAATAGGACCGGTGGGCCGCGTATACTTTTAGGATCTTCAAAAAGAGAGGCAGGCAAGATCCTTTTTGAGATGACCGGCGGGACTGAAGGTTCAAAAGACGTCTTTGATAAACTTTATAAGGCAGGGGTAAGGACGCTTGTTTCAATGCATTTGAGCGAGGAGCATTTAAAAAAGGCAAAGGAAGCAAATTTAAATGTTGTTATTGCCGGGCACATTTCAAGCGACAGCTTAGGCCTGAATCTTCTTTTAGATAGGATTGAGGCTGAGGAGAGGTTTGATATTATCAGTTGTTCCGGTTTTAAAAGAATAAGAAGGATTCACTGAGCCATCAATAAATAATGGATACATTGGCTGAGCTGATTTTGGAGCGAGACAAGGAACGAGGACGCAGGCGTAGCCTTGCGCTACGCCAAGGACGAGTGACGCAGTCGCAGCCCAAAATCAGCCAGCCCATAGATATAATAGATGAAGGGGAAGCCCGCCTTTCGGCCGTCTGCGGCGTTGCTCCTCCTCGGCGTAGTGCTGTGACTACGCCTTCGTCGTCGCGCCTTGCATACGGCCTAAACCCGGGCTTCCAATGTGCCCATTATTTATGGATGGTTCAGTGATGGCAGGATTTATTCCGGAGAATATATTAGACGATATTTTAGCGCGGGTGGATATAGTTGAGGTTATCTCCGGCTATATCCCCTTAAAGCGCGCGGGCCGTAATTTTAAGGCTTGCTGCCCATTTCATCAGGAGAGGACCGCATCTTTTATCGTTTCTCCCGGCCGCCAGATTTATCACTGTTTTGGGTGTGGAGAGTCAGGAAATGCCTTTAAATTCCTCATGCGTTATGAGCGTATGGATTTTCCCGAGGCAGTTGAAACTCTAGCCCGTAAGGCAGGAGTAACCTTACCGCAAAATGAGAGCATAAATAATAAGGCCCAGGGCCTAATTACCCAACTTTATAAGATAAATGAATTAGCCGCTGAGTTTTACTGCGCTAATCTTAATTCTCAGGAAGCGTCTAAGGCCAAAGATTATCTATTAAAACGCGGAGTTTCTCCCGAGACAATTAAAACCTTAAAAATAGGTTTTGCTTACGATAAATGGGATACGCTTATCAATCATTTAAGGGGTAAGGGATTTAACCTCGGCATTTTGGAAAAAGCGGGGCTTATCGTAAGCAGGGAAGCCGGCGGCTATTATGACCGTTTCAGAAACAGGATTACCTTCCCCATATTTGATATCAAGGGAAGGGTTTTAGGCTTTGGCGCCCGCGTCCTTGATGATAGCTTACCTAAATATATTAATTCACCCGAGACTTTAATCTATACCAAAGGCAGGAATCTCTATGGGCTTAATTTGGCTAAGGAAGGGATAAGAGGGAATGATTTTGCGGCGGTAGTCGAAGGCTATATGGATTTTATTATTCCCTACCAGGAAGGCGTAAAAAATATCGTAGCCTCGCAGGGGACGGCCTTAACCATTGAACAGATAAGGCTCCTAAAAAGATATACCAACAATGTGGTTATGATATATGACGCGGATAGCGCCGGAGAACTGGCTACTTTAAGGAGTTTGGATATATTCGTTGAAGAAGAGGTAACGGTCAGGGTTGTATCTCTATCAAAAGGGTTTGATCCGGATTTGTTCGTGCGTAAGAATGGCATAGGGGTTTTTAGTAAAGAAGTCAATGCCGCGGCAGGCCTCTTTGATTATAAGCTTGCGGTTTTAAGGTCGCGCTACGATACCAAAGAGATAACGAATAAGGCCAAGGTTTCTTCCTTGATGCTTGAGACTATAAATAAGTTTAAGAACGCTATCCTAAAAACGGAATACTTAAAGAAACTTGCTTCTGAGTTAGGAATTAAAGAAGAGGCGTTATTAGAGGAAGCCAAAAAGAAGAAAGCGAATAAGTTTTATGACACGCCGCAGCCGAACTTTAAAAATAGCCCTTTAAGCGTAAGCCCGACGGAAAAACTTTTAATGTCGCTTATGCTTGAAGAAAACAGCCTTATCGGCCGCGTAAGAGAAACAATTGACCTGCGTGATTTTAAGGATGAACGTATTTCCCGGATTGTTTCGCTTATGTTTAGCCTTGCAGCAGAGGGCAAAGAGGCCAAGCCGCAGATTTTAATGAATCATCTTGGAGACGATATATCGCATTTGGTCTGTGAGCCGGACTCTTTACCCGAAGGTCTATCTTTAAAACATAAGGAGAGGATGGTTGATGATTGTTTAAAGAGGATTAAGGGGGGAGGGGAAAAACTTAAGAGAGAAGAACTTCATAAAGAAATAAAAATTGCGCAAGATTCAGGTGACGAAGAGAGGCTCAACCGCCTTATTAAGGAGTTTCATTGCCTAATTAAGACATCCTATAATAAGAAAAAGAATGATATCTGATTACACAGATTATAAAAGCAGATTACACAGATGAAAGATAGAGATCCTTTAACCGAATGCCGGCTTATTGGTTAATTCAGGTATAATCCTTTGATTATACCTGATGATTATACCAGAAGAGGTAAATAAGAATATGAAGAAAAAAGTTTATACCGCCAAAAACTTAGAAAAGATTGTTGCCTTAGGCAGGCAAAAGGGTTTTCTTACTTATGATGAAGTGAATGACCTTTTACCAGAAGATATCTTTTCCTCCGAGGATATTGACCGCTTGTTTGAGTTGTTAGGAAATGAGGATATTCCGGTAGTGGAACGTCCTGAGGAGACGGCTAATGAAAAAAGTACCGCGGTTATAAAAGAAGGCCTTTTGGCTGAACAACTAAAGTCAGAAGAACGTTTTCTTCCTTTAGATGATCCGGTTAAGATGTACCTTAAACAAATGGGGTCAATTTCGTTATTGTCGCGTGAGGATGAGATAAAATTAGCCAAAAGGATAGAGGATGTGGAGGAAAAATTTAAGCGCGCGGCATTAGGAGGCATAAAGTTCGTGCGTAATCAGGTAATTGCCACAGCCAATGATATATTAGAGGGAGAAATAAATCCTGAAGAGGTAGTTAAAGAGGATATTAAGGTTAAAAAGGACGGTGTTATAAATAAGATTAAAAAGATCGTTAAACGCCTTAAACTAACGCGCAGCGACAGCCGGATTGTTGACCTGTTTTTAGAACTTAACTTTGTTACTTCAGTTATTGAAGTATCGGTGCGTAAACTGAACCGCCTCGTAAAAGAGCTGGAGCAGGTTAGCCGTGAGGGCAGGCGCGGCAATTCAAGAAGGCAGGCCATATTAAAAGAAATAGGTGAGCCTTATGAAAAGATAAAAGAACAGATGAAGTTGATTAAATCTGCATACCTTAAGTTTAACCGAACCAAGAAGGAGTTAGTAGAGGCGAATTTAAGGTTAGTGGTAAGCATAGCTAAGAAATACACCAATAGGGGACTTTCTTTTTTAGATTTAATTCAGGAAGGCAATATCGGGCTTATGCGCGCGGTGGAGAAATTTGAATACAAGAGAGGTTATAAATTTTCTACCTATGCTACTTGGTGGATCAGGCAGGCGGTAACCCGTTCTATCGCAGACCAGGCGCGCACCATAAGAATCCCGGTGCATATGACTGAGACGATTAATAAAATTATCCGTTATTCGCGTGTTTTTATCCAGGAGAACGGCCGCGAGCCAAACCCCGGAGAGATAGCTTATAAGATGCGCCTGTCACAGGGGAAGGTAAAGTCCATATTAAAGATAGCCCAGGAGCCTATATCTTTACAGATGCCCATAGGCGATGAAGGCGATACTCATTTCGGAGATTTTATTCAGGATAAAAAAGCAATTTCTCCGGCTAGCGAGACTATTCGTTCCATGCTTAAAGACGAGATGAATTCGGTTCTGAATACTTTAACTGAACGAGAGAGAAAAATCTTGGTCTTACGTTTTGGTATCATTGACGGTTCTGCCCATACATTGGAAGAAGTAGGCGATGTTTTTAAAGTTACCAGGGAAAGGGTACGCCAGATTGAGGCCAAGGCCCTAAAGAAACTGAGGCATCCTACACGTTCAAGGAAATTGCACACTTTTCTGGATATGACGCTTGCGCATCAGAGAGAGTGTTAGAGGTTTCTGAAGAAATTAAAGGTTTAACCCCGATGGAGATCCATTATGGATAATACGGATTTTCATAATAAGACAGATGAGAGTTTAGCTGATGGCCTTTTGTGTAAGACCGAGCTGCAGCAGAAGTCCATATTAAATAGTATTCCGGATATAGTTTGGTTAAAAGACAGGGATGGCAGGTTTGTCGTTGTCAATGAGGCATTTGGAAGGGCATGCGGATTCAAGCCGGAAGAGCTCATCGGTAAAACAGATTTAGACATTTGGCCGCGTGAATTAGCGCAAAGATACAGCGCAGATGATAAGGAAGTTATGGGGTCGGGTAAGCGTAAGTTGATTGACGAGCCATTGGCCGATAAAGAAGGCAAGATCCAGTGGGTTGAAACCATAAAGACCGCTATTTATAACGATAGAGGTGAAGTTATAGGGATTACCGGGATTTCCAGGGATATTACCGAGCGCAAGAGATATGAAGAGAGGCTGCGCGAGGCAAGCGCGGAACTAGGGATTAGGGTAAAGGTAAGGACTGCGGAATTAAGCAGGATCAATGAGGAGTTAAGTAGTGAGATTGCCGAGAGTAAAAAGATAGGAGAGTATATAATAAAGGACAGTGAGTTTAGGTTCAGGGAACTCTTTAATCATATCGGCAGTGGTGTTGCTGTTTATGCCGTAGAAAATAATGGCATGGATTTTATTTTTGTGGATTTTAATTCTGCCGCAGAGAGAATTGAAGGGGCCAAGAGGAAGGATGTTATAGGCAAGAATGTCCTTGATGTTTTTCCCTCCTTTAAAGATTCCGGGCTTATTGATGTTTTTAAGAAGGTATGGAAGACGGGCGAGCCAGTCCATCATCCCGCTTTCTTTTATAAGAATAAAATAGTTTCCGGTTGGAGGGAAAACTATATTTACAGGTTGCCTAGAGGCGAGATTGTCGAAGTTTATGACGATGTTACTAAGCGTAAAAATAATGAGCTTAAGCTTATAAAATCAAATGAAAAATTAAAAGAACTCGCGCTTATTGATTCTCAAACCGGTTTATATAACCATCGTTATTTAGTTGAAGCTGTAGAAGTTGAATTCCATCGCTCCAGAAGATATGCTCATCCTTTGGCGGTTATAATGCTGGATATAGATTATTTTAAATCTATAAATGATGTTTACGGCCTTCAGTTCGGGGATTTCGTGCTTAAACAGTTCAGCCGGCAGCTTAAGATGATGGTTAGAAAGTATGATATTGTCGTAAGGTTTGGAGGGGAAGAGTTCGTGGTTATATCCCCGGGCCTGGACAAGCAGGAGGCATTAATTCTCTCGCAGAAAATCCTTGAGGCTTTAAACCTGTATAACTTCGGCGATAAGAAACATCAGGTTAAGTTGAAAATAAGTATGGGTGTCGTCTCTTATCCTAAAGATCACGCGCTTAAAGGTATGGATTTGATTAATCTTGTTGAGAAGATTTTAAATAAAGTTAAAGAAGCAGGCGGGAACAGGGTTTATTCATTGTCTGATATAAGGGGAGAAGGCGATCCCGCTCCCAACAACCATAATAAGTCTCTTGATATTAGGCTCTTAAAGAGCAAGATTGATAAACTTAATAAGAAGGCTAATCAGAGTTTAACTGAAGCAATCTTTGCCTTTGCCAAGACAATTGAATTAAAAGATCATTATACCGGAGAGCATGTAGAGATTACCGGGCATTACACCAATTTAATTGCTAATAAACTAGGCTTGCCTAAATATGAGACCGAGTTCATTCATCAGGCATCAATGCTCCATGACTTAGGTAAGATAGGTATCAGCGAAAAAATTCTGCTTAAGAAATCTAAACTTACGGAAAAAGAGTTTGAGGAAATTAAAAAACACCCGCAGATCGGGGCGGATATATTAAGGCCCGTACATTTTTTACATGATTTAATACCACTTATCTTTTATCATCACGAAAGATGGGATGGTTTGGGTTATCCTGGCGGGATTAAGGGAGAAGAAATCCCGATAGGCGCAAGGATTATAGCGCTTGCCGATGTTTATCAAGCCTTAACCAGCGATAGGCCATACCGCAAAGCATATTCCAAAGCCAAGGCCTTGAAGATTATTAAAGACGGCTCCGGTACACAGTTTGACCCCAAGATTACAAACATATTCCTTAAAATTCTTCAGGAAGAAAAGTAAGAATACTTCTAAAATTAGCTAATTTTAAGGATTGGTCAATTAAATATCTTGAATTTTATTATAAATATGTTAAAATTAGAAAGATAATAAAAAATGAGAGATGTTACTAAGATTTTCAAAAAATACCAGAACAAATGGATTGCACTTACGGATAATGATAGGGTTATCTGTGTAGGTAGGACTCTGGATGAAATAATGCAAAAGGCAAAAAAAGAGGTTATAGCGAGCCTGTTACAATGAAAGTACCTGATTCACGTTTTGAGTTTGTTATGTATGTCCAGCCCAATTAAATTTTCTTACTCTCGTACTTCAATATTTAACCTACAGCTCTTTTATAAATTTAAGAATCTTGCTTTAATAAGAGGTCTCTGAAAAACTCCCCAAAATGACATTAGAGACCTCTGATTACACAGATTAAATTAGATTACACAGATTTTTATCATCGAGCTCTAATCT
>PEYI01000098.1 GCA_002774445.1 Candidatus Omnitrophica bacterium CG08_land_8_20_14_0_20_41_16
TAAACATCCCTTAGAGATATTCTTACCGTTTGATATTAATAACGGTTTTCAATATACCGGCCTTTATGGGATGAGTTATCATGGGGCACTCATAGTAATAGTTATTGCGTCAGTAGTTTTTTGCCGTAAGTACAAACTTAATTTCTGGTTACTTGCGGATTTATTAATTCCTGCTGTCCCTTTAGGGTATACCTTTGGCAGATTGGGTAATTTTATTAACGGCGAACTGTACGGCCGTGTTACTACGGTTCCCTGGGGCATGTATTTTCCTTTAGACTCACTGCATCGATTAAGGCATCCATCTCAACTTTATGAAGCGTTGTTTGAGGGGATATTTCTTTTCATTATTTTGTGGAGCTTGCGCAATAGGATAAGAATTTCCGGCGCGCTTTTTTCTTTGTATCTTATTGGTTACGGATCGGTGAGGTTTTTTATAGAATTCTTTCGTGAGCCAGACCGGCAGTTAGGATTTGTCTTGGGTTCGTTTAGCATGGGGCAGATCCTTTGTTTTATAATGATTATATTGGGAGGCATAATTTTTATAATAAGAATGGCGAAAAGCAAAAAGGTAGGTATTAGTTAATAAGGAGCTTAGTTGTGGGTTTAAAAATTAAAAACACATCCGATTATAAAACAATTTCTTCAGAAGAAACCCTCAAAATTCTAGAAACAACCCCAGATGGTCTTTCCGATTCACAAGTGAGAAGTCGTCTTGCCATATTTGGGCCTAATGAAATAGTAGAGAAAAAGAATAATTTATTACTTGAGTTTTTGCTGCGTTACTGGGGCCCTATGCCATGGTTGTTGGAATTAGCCATGGCGCTTTCATTCGTATTGAGACATTATCTGGAAGGAATCATTATTTTTGTGTTGCTTACGCTGAATGTCATCATCGGTCATATGCACGCACGCGGTTCGCAAAAGGCTATCGAACTTCTTAAGCAAAAGCTGGCAATCAACGCAAAAGTATTACGGGATGGAAAGTGGGTAACGCAGGTCGCAGGAGAGATTGTGCCGGGAGATATCCTTGTAGTTAAGCTTGGAGATATAGTGCCTGCTGATGCCAAAATTATAAGCGGCGAGTTATCGGTTGATGAATCCGCTTTAACGGGTGAATCCTTGCCTAAAGATGCGCATCCGTCAGACGTTATTTATTCGGGATCTGCCGTGAAGCGTGGAGAAGCCAGGTGCGTCGTGGTAAATACCGGGGCGAGTACCTACTTTGGCAAAACAGCTGAATTAGTCAAGATAGCAAAGCCCAAGTCGCATCAAGAGGAAGTTATGATGGCCGTAGTGAAATACATGATGTACCTGGGTATTGCCGCTTCAATCCTTGTTGCAATATATGCTTTATTCCTTCACCTAAGCATCGTTTTGATCCTGACCTTTGTGGTGATTTTTCTTATGGGAGCGGTACCGGTGGCACTCCCAGCAGTAATGACAATCGTTCAATCGGTGGGTGCAATGGAGCTTAGCCGCAAAGGTGTATTGGTAACCAGGCTTGATTCAATTGAAGATGCTGCTTCTATTGATGTGCTTTGTTTTGATAAGACAGGTACGGTGACGCAAAACATATTATCAGTTATCGATAGTACAGCGTTCCCAGGATATCAAAAAGAGGATGTTATTAGATTGGCTGCTTTGACATCTAGAGCAGAGGGAGTGGACTTAATTGATCTTGCGGTTATTGAATATGCTAAAGGTATAAAGATAGGCTTGAGTGCGTTTAAACAGATTTCGTACACGCCCTTTAATCCGTCACTCAAGAGAACAGAGGCGATTATCGAAAATAATGGAGCGCGTTTTAGGGTCATTAAAGGCGCCGCCCAGATTGTCTTAGCTTTGTGCCGTGGAATGGATCAAAACACGATAGCTATAGCCAAGAAGACAATGGGGGATTTTTCTCAAAAAGGATATAGGACGATTGCAGTCGCAAGGTCACAAGTAGATAATCTAAATAACCTTCAACTTGTTGGACTGCTGGCATTAGCCGATCCGCTTCGTCCGGATGCAAAGAGCATGATAGAGGAAGCAAGAAAGTTGGGGATAAAACCCATTATGCTGACCGGGGATAATATTGCCATAGCTCAAGAAATAGCCCGGCAGGTTGGTATTGGCGATAAAATTATCCGTTTCTCTGATATTGCGGGTTTAAGTGAGGATGAGCAGATAAGGTCTATTGAAGAAAGCGATGGATTTGCCGAGATATACCCTGAAGACAAGTATAAAATAGTAAAATTGATGCAATCAAGAAATCATATGGTAGGAATGACCGGGGATGGGGTGAATGATGCTCCAGCGCTTAAGCAGGCAGAGATGGGAATAGCCGTAAGCAACTCAACTGATGTGGCCAAAGCCTCGGCAAGCGTAGTCTTAACCGAGCCGGGAATAAACGTAATAATTCATGCGATAGAAATAAGCAGAGAGATATACCAACGGATGCTGACTTGGGTTATAAATAAGGTTACGAAGGTTATAGAATTTGTAGGCATACTGACCGTAGGGTTCTTTTGGTTACATAATATCGTGCTTTCGCTTCTGGGTATGTCACTACTCGTTTTCGCCAATGATTTCGTAACCATGTCTTTGGCCACTGATAATGTGAAGTCTACAGATAATCCTAATAAGTGGAATGTAAAAAATATTACTGTATCATCTCTCATTCCGGGTATGTTATTGGTGGTGGAGGGATTGATCGTAATAGTAATAGGCACGAAATATTTTCATTTGGAATGGGAGAAACTACGCACCTTAGTCATGCTGAATCTTATATTCAATAGCCAATTTCGAGTATTGATAGTTAGAGAACGTAGACACTTTTGGGCGTCGGTTCCTGGTAAAGCGTTGCTCATTTTTAGCCTAGCGACTATAATAATATTCTTTCTGTTGGGCGTATATGGTATCTTTGTGCCAGCTCTTGCCGTAAAAGAAATTCTTATTATTCTGGGATTCTCAGCATTATTTACGCTTGGTATCGATTTTCCTAAATACTATTGTTTTAGAAGATTTGGGTTGTAATACATATATGAAAAGCAAAATGTTTAAATATATTCCCCTCAATGCTAGATATATTCTATTGTTTATTTCAGCTATCTTGCTGGTAGGCGTTATTCTAATGCTGGGATGGGTTAATCATCGTGATTTCAAGCGGTCTGTTATTAACGCGGAATTACGCGAACTTTTGGTTATCGCCAAATCAGCCAGCCATGATATTGAAAGTGGGGTCGTTGGGATTAAGCAGGAACCCCAGCGTATAGATAAGTTAATACAGCATATAAATAATGAAGAGAAATTTACCACCTTTGTTATGGATAATAAACATATTATCTTGAGCGATCCGGTTAAAAGTCACGTAGGTAAAAATATTCTTGAAGTTGGTAAAGAGGTATTGAACGCACAGGAACTGGCTATGTTAAATACTTTTGTAGAGAAGTTCGATTCTAGTAGTTCAGGGACAGCAGTTCTATTCTTTCCTTCAAGAGACCAAAGCCCAAAAAAAGAAATGAAGCTATTTTCTTTCGCCCATTTACAGGGGCAAAACGGTCTCTACTCTGTTGTCGTAACAGAAAGACTCAGTTCGCTTATAGGGCCGTTGCATAGGAATTTAAGAGACGTATTGGTGCTGGTAGGATTATTTTTTCTTATATTTCTTGCCTCCGGGTATATTTTTTACCGCAATCAAAAGAAAAGAATCCAGATGGAAACAACATCCCGCGCTTTAGAAATAATTAATAAACAATTACATTGCGAAATTGAAGATTATAGGTGTATTGAGAGAAGCCTTAAAAATAATAAGAGAAAATCAGTAAATGCCAAAGACTAAAATAATTTGTACTTTAGGCCCAGCTTCAAGCAGAGAACATGTTCTGCTAAAGATGATGGGTGCCGGTATGGGAGTGGCAAGGTTAAATTTCTCCCACTCGACTTTAAAAGTCCATTTGGCTCGGATACGACTCATAAGAAAACTAAATAAAAAATATCATTTAAACGTTAAGGTATTAGGAGATTTAGAAGGCTATCGCATAAGGGTAGGTAGGCTAAAGAAAGGTCAGGCCATCAAGGTAAACAAAGGACAGGTAGTTTGGTTAACTCAAGAGAATATTTTGGGAGAAGGTAGCTTAATACCGTTTGATTATAAAGATTCATTATATAAGATTAAAAAAGGCCATCACATTTATATTGATGATGGCAATATCGCCCTTATAGCTCTAGCGCGCGAGAAAAATAGGTTGAAGGCCAAGGTAGTTGTCCCTGGGATAATTAAAGAACGTAAAGGTATCAATATGCCTGATATCAAGTTGAACTTTAAGGGATTGATGACAAAAGATATAGAGAGCATCAATTTTTGCATAGAGAATAAAATTGATTATATAGCCCAGTCTTTTGTAAGAAGCAAGGATGACATCCTTATTATTAGAGAATATCTTAAGAACTATCCGCATAAATACCAGATTATTGCAAAGATCGAGAATCGCGAAGGCATTAAGAACATCGATGAAATAATCAAAGTCTGCGATGGAATTATGGTCGCAAGGGGGGATATGGGTGTCTCTATCCCTGTATATGAGGTGCCGATAGTCCAAAAAGAAATAATCAGAAAATGTAACCGAGCAAATAAATTTGTCATTACCGCTACTCAGATGCTGGAGAGTATGACTGAGAATCGTATTCCTGAAAGGGCAGAGGTTTCAGATGTGGCTAATGCCATATTGGACGGCTCAGATTACGTGATGCTTTCTGCAGAAACCGCAGTTGGCTTATACCCCGTAGACTGCGTAGATATGATGAATAAAATAATTAAGTTTACAGAGAAGAGCATCTCTAACAATGTTCACTTTAAGAGAGTGGACAAGAAATAACATTTTATCCCTCAAAGAGTTACGTTGGATTTGTACTGAATGATGTGTGCCTAAGACCATGTTCGATAAGATATAATGATGAATAAAGATGCAAAATAAATATTGGATCTTAATATAGGCTGTACTTTTACTCTTAATTTTGATTTGGCCTTTCAAAGTTGAATTGCACTTGCCTGTTGTTGTTAAAAATGCAGGCATATTTTTCTTAGCCGGAGGAAAATTAATTACAACCGGATTGTATTCTATTGTCAGGCATCCAGCGTACGGGGCTATTTTAATTTCAGCACTCGGTTTGAGTCTTTGGATAGGTGATGGAGCGAGGTTGATGTTATCAGCTTGTTTACTTTTCTTCTTTGGCGCAAAATCAAAAATAGAAGAAAAATGGCTCGAAAGCAAATTTCCCGAATATATTTCTTATAAAGAAAGAGTAAACAAAAAATTTATTCCAGGAATATATTGATATGGAAGACGGATAATGATTATGAATGAGAAAATAATCGAAGTAAAAAATTTGTCAAAACATTTTGGTCAAGTTTTAGCGGTCAAAGATATCTCATTTGAAGTTAAGCGATCCGAAATCTTTGCCTTTTTGGGGCCGAATGGCGCAGGTAAAACAACAACAATTAAAATGTTCATTACTCTGCTTGCACCCACTAGCGGCGATGCAACCATTAGCGGATATAGCGTGATTCACCATCCAGCTGAAGTGCGCAAAGTCATCGGCTACGTACCTCAGATGATTTCCGTTGACGGAGCGCTTACAGTACAAGAGAATTTGATGCTTATGGCCCATCTTTATGATGTTCCCTACCGTGAGCGCAATGAGCGTATCCAACAGATGCTCGCATTCCTTAATCTGGAGAAATACGCCCAATCACTCGTGCGGACACTTTCCGGCGGTATGATCCGTAAGCTGGAAGTCGGACAAGCCATGCTGCATCATCCCCATCTGCTTTTTCTAGATGAGCCGACCACAGGGCTTGATCCTATCGCAAAACGCAATATCTGGGAACACCTTGCGGAGCTTCGCGATACCTTTGGTACAACGATTTTCTTTTCTACGCACAATATGGAAGAAGCAGAGGAGACGTGTGATAGGGTTGCGATTATGAATGACGGAGAAATTGCCGTTATTGGCTCAGTTTCGGAACTAAAAGATAAAACCAATAAGAAGGATGCTACGCTTGAAGACGCCTTTATCTTTTTTGCCGGCAATTCCCTTGAGCCGGGGGGTAATTTCCACGATATAAAGCAGACAAGACAAACACACCACAGATTGGGCTAAATTTATGCTGAATTATATCCTGCAACTTATCATCAAAACATGGGTGATGGCCGAAATGGAGATAAGAAAACTCCTCCATGACCCAACGGAACTTATCACCCGGGCCATACAGCCTATTTTATGGCTAGGTATTTTTGGAGAAGCAATGAGCAAAATCCGGGCAATACCGACTCAGGGAGTTACTTACTTACAATTTATTACCCCTGGCATCCTTACTCAATCAATAACGTTTGTTTCGATATTCTATGGTTTAGCAATTATCTGGGAACGCGATATGGGATTGCTTCAAAAAATTTTAGTTACTCCAACTCCTCGTTTGGCGCTCGTGTGGGGAAAAATGATTTCCGCTGGGATACGCGGGTTAAGCCAAGCGGTTATCATCTTTCTTTTTACCCTTATCCTGCAAATTCATCTTCGGATTACACTGTTCTCGATTCTTGGAGTGGTGATTATCACGATGCTTGGCGCCAGCTTTTTTACCGGGTTATCAATGATTATCGCTTCTATTGTGAAAACTCGCGAGCGGTTCATGGGGATAGGACAAATTATCACCCTGCCGCTATTTTTTGCCTCTAATGCAATATATCCGATTTCAATTATGCCTTCATGGCTTCAAGTGGTTGCCAATGCGAATCCTCTTAGTTACATGGTTGATGGCCTTCGTGCCCTGCTGGTTACCGGAGATGTATCGCGGCTTCCTTTTGACATCGTTATTCTTGTTATTGTTACATTTGCCATATCATTTCTGAGCGCGTATATGTATCCAAAGGTCGCTGTATAAGGTTTTGAATCGCAAAAGATATAACCGGTAATCCGCTATAAATTCCCCTCAAATCCAAAATATTCCTTGATATATTAAGGTATTGAGCCTATAATTGACTTGGGTAAATTAAGAGAGGTTTCCCCTCGGCTTATACGCCCCAGAAGGGGCGTATTTGGTAATCCTTTATGCCAAGGTACGAAAGGGACCCCATTTTTAAAATGAAAAAACTATATTTTTCAAACTTAATTGTAATCTGCATAATCATAGCTTCGTTATTTATTTTTACAAAAGCTATTTGTGATGATGAAGATACCTTACTTGATACACCGCCGTACGAGGGACATTTTTACTATAGTAACTTGTTTAGGAATCCGCTATCTCAGTTAGGAATATTATTTGAATTACGCAATAATACGGTTCAACTTCGACAAATTATCTCTTATCTAGAAAGACAAGAAAAATCCCCGCCTTTAATCATGTCTACGATTATTCTTTAATTTTGTAAACTTACTTAATACTTAGGGCTTCACAAAATTGCTTATTTTATGATTACACAGATGCGTGCCAAGTTAAGCTCTTTCTTAGTCTAACCGATGTGAGTT
>PEYI01000076.1 GCA_002774445.1 Candidatus Omnitrophica bacterium CG08_land_8_20_14_0_20_41_16
AAATTCTTAAAAACCTCTTTACTTATACAAAGAAGCTTCGTTAACTTTCCTTCATAGGGGAGGGGGTAACGATCTATGGTATCATTCCCAAAGGTGCTCAACTTTTTATTTGACATATACTTAAATTCCTGTTAGAATCCTCTCTACACTATTTTAAGCCTACCGAACGGCGGGCAGGGGGAATAATATGGGTAAATTCCAACAAGTATTCAAGAAAGTTTTGGGTTATATCTTAGATTTTTTCTCTAATGATATCGGTATTGATTTAGGAACGGCTACTACCCTTGTTTACGTTAAAGGGAAAGGGATTGTGCTTTGCGAGCCGTCGGTGGTTGCTGTTGAGCGCGGGACATCCCATGTATTGGCAGTAGGCGAAGAAGCTAAACGTATGTTAGGCCGCACCCCCGGGAATATTATAGCCATAAGGCCGATGCGCGATGGCGTAATCACTGATTTTGAAGTAACCGAAGCAATGTTGAGGCATTTTATAAGAAAGGTCAGGCACCGCCGTTTTCAGATAAGGCCAAGGATAGTTATTGCTATTCCTTCCGGTATTACTGAGGTTGAGCGCCGCGCAGTTAAAGAATCAGCAGAGCGCGCCGGCGCGAGGGATGTATTTTTAATTGAGGAGCCTATCGCTGCGGCTATCGGAGTTGGCTTGCCTATACAGGAGCCGGTGGGCAATATGATTATAGATATTGGCGGCGGCACAACCGAGATTGCGGTGATTTCACTTGCGGGTATAGTATTTTCCAAATCCATACGCATAGGCGGGGATGAGATGGACGAGGCTATAATTGAATACCTTAAGAAGACCTATAACCTGATGGTCGGAGAGCGCACTGCCGAAGATATAAAAATTAAGATTGGTTCAGCTTATCCATTAGAAGATGAGATGAGTTTAGAAGTCAAGGGTAGGGATCTAATTGCCGGGCTTCCTAAAGCGGTAACAATAACTTCTGAAGAGATACGCGAGTCGTTGCAGGAGCCATTAAGGGCTATATTGGAAGTGACTAAAATGTCTCTTGAACGCACGCCTCCGGAATTAGCTGCGGATTTAATTGATCATGGTATTGTTATAGCCGGAGGAGGCGCCCTTCTAAATGGTTTGGATAAATTTATATCCGAAGAGACAGGCCTGCCGGTGCATATTGCCGAAGATCCGATTATCGCTGTAGCTAATGGCACAGGTAAGGTTTTAAACGAAATTAAGTATCTTAAAAAAGTAATGGTTTCTATAAAATCTGAAATGCGCGGCTAAAATGTGTTTAAGCCCCTAAAGAAACAGCTGATATATTCTGCAGTATTTGTTTTTCTTCTCATTTTTCTATTTTCCTCTACATTTACCTTAAGACAGTTTTTAACGAATACCCTAAGGCATCCGCTTAGTTTAATTGCCTTAATCCAACGCGAGGCCGCGGGGATTATATTTTACCACCGTAATATCGTTGAAAATGAAATGTTGAAGAGGGAAGTGGATTTTTTAAGGCAAAAGGTTAATTCCTTAAATGAGTTTTATCTGGAGAATATTCGCCTTAAGAATAACCTTTCCCTTAAAGCGAAATCCGGGCTTAAATTGGTAACTGCCAAAGTAATTGCCCGCGCTGCGGATAGCTGGTCCTCAATCCTTATTATTGATAAAGGTAGTTATCATGGTATACGCCGCGGTATGAGCGTGATTACATATTTAGGTTTGGCCGGAAGGATAGTAGAGACTACAAATTCAACCAGTAAGGTAATGCTTTTAAGTGACCCTAATTTAGGCGTATCCAGCCTTATTCAACGCAGCCGCCAGGAAGGGTTGGTTTCCGGCACGTTAGGCAGTAACCTGATTATGAAATACCTTCCGGAAGAGGCGGATATAAAACTTGGAGATACAGTAGTAAGCTCCGGGTTAAATGATACCTATCCTAAGGGCCTTTTAATCGGCACAGTGCTTGAGATAGGAAAAGAGTTCTCTGGCTTAAGCTGCTATGCGATAATAAAGCCCGTAGTTAATCTTTCCAATATAGAGGAAGTCTTGGTAGTTATCCCATGAAAGTTTGGCGCCTTATTATTTTTACCGCCATTATCGGCGTTCTACAGGTAACTCTTCTGGATTGTTTTAAAGTTTTTGGTGTTAAGCCGGACATTCTTTTAATCGCGGTATTTATGGCGGGGATATTTCTGGATTTAAGGCCGGCCTTAAACGTAGGATTATTAGCGGGAATATTCAAGGACGCATTCTCGTTAACCCCACCGGGTGTTAATACCATATTATTCCCGATGTGGATTTTCTTGATTGCAAAATTAATACACGAGGTATCTATAGATGATAATCTCACGCGTATGCTCCTGCTTTTTGTCGTTGTTTTATTAAATAATATTATCAGTGGATTGGTTTTAATTTATTCCGGAGGTTTTCTGCCTTTGGGCATCTTCTTGCGCATTACGTTGTTGGCTTCAATTTACACTGCGCTGATTTTGCCTTTAATTTTAAGGTTTATCGTCCCGACGCCCTAGATAAAGCTTACTGAGGTCCTTGCTCGTGTTTCTCGCAAGGACCAATTTTCCGACTACTAAAAGTGAGAGAAAATTGGGGTCGGAATTGGGGTAATAAAATGATTAGGATTAAAATAATTATTTGGTTGGTAATTTTAATGTTCTTGTTTCTTTTGCTTGGTTTGTTTAATCTTGAGGTTATTCATGGCAGAAAATACCGGGAGATAGGAGATAGAAATTGCATCAGGCTCTTGGGGCAAAGAGGAAGCCGGGGCAAAATCCTTGATCGCGAAGGCAGGGTAATTGCCGATAGCAGGCTTTCCTATGACCTTATGATTGTTCCGCAAGATTCTATCCAGCGGGATAAGATAATTTTGAGGGCCTCGCGCGTTTTAGGCAAGAGCGTCGGAGACCTAAAATCCGCATTTAAAAGAGGTTATGTTTCTTCTTCTATGCCTGTAATCGTAGCCCGTAATTTGGAATTAAGACAGGCGATTGCCTTGGATGAGCTTAGGGTGGATTTCTCCGCTATAATCGTCCAGCCCAATCCTATAAGGCATTATCCTAACCCTAAGTTAACCAGCCATGTTTTAGGCTATTTAGGAGAGATTGACCATTGGCGCTTAACCAAGTTAGAAGATTATGGTTATAAGACTAAAGATGTCGTAGGTTTTGGGGGAGTGGAGGAAAAATATGATTATTATTTGCGCGAAGAAGAAGGGGGGATGTCTTTTCAGGTAGACCATCGCGGGAGGTTTATTCGCACCTTAGGTTTCAAGCCTCCTAGTAACGGCAGAGATATACAGCTTACCCTTGATATTAAGGCGCAAAAAATAGCAGAAGAAGCCATTGGCGATAGAAAAGGCTGCGTTATTATTATGGATCCTTATAGCGCAGAGATTATAGCCTTAGTTAGTTCGCCTGGGTTTAGCGAGGATGATTTCTTAAGTCAAGATAACGCGGCTATCTCAAGATTACTTAAAGACCCTAATTCGCCTTTGATTAACCGTGCCATAAGCAGTGCCTATCCTATCGGATCATTGTTTAAGGTAGTGGTAGCCACTGCCGGACTAGAGACCAAGAAGATAAATTCTAATACGTCTTTTCTTTGTCAGGGCAGCATTATGGTAGGAGGGCAGGAATTTAAATGTTGGAATACGCATGGGCCTCAGAATCTTATCGCCGCAATTACTCACTCCTGCAATGTGTTCTTTTATAAAACCGGATTACTCGTGGGTGCCCAGGCCATACACGATTATGCGCTTAAATTAGGTTTATCGCGGCCGACTTCTTTTGAACTTCCTTATGAGGCCTCGGGTTTTATACCATCACCTTTATGGAGGAAGATTAATAAGTTTAAGAACTGGTTTGACGGAGATACGGTAAATTTAAGCATAGGCCAGGGTGATGTATTGATAACGCCTTTGCAGGTTACGCGCATGATGGCAATCTTTGCCAACGGCGGGTATCTGGTTACGCCTTGCATAACTAAGTCTATTGATGGAAGGGATATGCTTAGGTATCATAAAAAACCGGAGAAGTTAAATCTTAAACCAAATACTATTAACTATATTAGAGAGGGATTAAAGGGCGTTGTAAACGAGCCGGATGGCACGGGAACGATTTTATCCGGGCTTGGCATAACTGTTGCCGGTAAGACCGGCACTGCGCAGGCATCTCCGGGCCAGCCGCATGCCTGGTTTAGCGGATTTTTCCCTTTTAAAAATCCCAAATTTGTAATCTGCGTATTCTTGGAGCACGGCGGGCCGGGGTATTATTCTTGCGTGTTGGCAAAGCAAATAATAGAGAGGATGATTAGGGAAGGATTGATATGAGAAATTCGTTGTTGATTATTTTAGTGATTGCTGTTTTAATTTCCACCTTAGGTGTTTTGTCTATATTCAGCAGCACTTACCAGAGAGAAGGTAGGGCATGGCAGACCATATATCAGCGCCAGATACTTTGGATTATCCTAGGGCTATTTCTTTTTTTCTTGGTTGCTAATATTAATTACCGCCGTTTCTGGGATTGGACGTATCTATTATATATATTGACTTTCTTCTTTTTACTTTTGGTGCTTCTTTTGGGTTCGGTGCGTTTAGGGGCCCAGCGTTGGTTAAGGTTTGGTTGGTTTAATTTTCAGCCTTCGGAGCTGGCCAAACTTGTGATGACCATATTTTTTGCCCGCTATTTCAGCTGTAAATCCATAGATGACGTATCTTTGCTTTCAGGAAGATTTGGGGTTTTTCGCGGTCTGGCTCTGCCTTTTTTCTTTACCGCTATACCTATGGGTTTAATCATTGAGCAGCCGGATTTGGGCACAGGGATGGTACTCCTTTTTTTATTCGTTTTTATGCTTTATCTTACCAATGTTAAGTTAAGGTATATAATCATCCTGTCCGTATTGGTTATCCTACTGATGCCTTTTATGTGGTATTTATTGAGAGATTATCAAAAAGATAGGCTCATGGTTTTCTTAAATCCAAATATTGATCCTTTGGGGGCAGGCTATACGGTGATACAATCTAAAATAGCCATTGGTTCAGGTGGTTTTTTGGGCAAGGGATGGTTATTGGGTACGCAGAGCCAGCTTCGTTTTCTTCCCGAATCGCATACGGATTTTATTTTTGCAACTTTCTCCGAAGAGTGGGGTTTATTAGGAGGCGCCGGGTTATTATTTTTATATTATCTTTTGATCCGGCAGAGTTTTCTGATTGCCCAGAGGACTCAGGATTATTTTGGCAGACTAATGGCTTTGGGTATTTCCCTGATGCTGTCAATTCAGGTTATTATTAATGTGGCTATGAATATAGGGGTTGCTCCGATAGTCGGCATATCTTTGCCTTTGATGAGTTACGGAGGATCGTCGGTATTTGTAACCTTTATCGCCTTAGGTATACTGGTGAATATAGATAAGACAAGGGCAGTATTTTAATGAGTCTCGACGTATCGTCGGGGCGAATTAACCCTCCGCCACTTTCGTATTTAGCCTATGCTATCCTCACCTCGGGGGTGAGGAAAAAGGTACCTGTCGGACACCCGTCGGGTGGTCTGGTGAACCTGCTGGCAGGCGTTCTATAAATTGTGTACTCACTTATGTACGACGACATCTTATTACAGGTAAAAAGGCCCGCTCAATATATTGGCCACGAATGGAATGCTACTGCCAAAGATTTTGATAAGGCTGCAATCAAATTTGCCCTTGTTTTCCCCGATCTTTATGAAATAGGAATGAGTAACTTAGGGGTACGTATTATTTACGGAGAGCTTAATAACATTCCTGATCTGGTATGTGAGAGATTTTTCGCTGTAGATAGCGATTTGGAGGGGATTTTGCGCTCTGAAAAGAGAGAGATTCTTTCATTGGAGTCGCGCAAAAAATTGAGTGAGTTTGATTTAGTCGGTTTTTCTTTAGGTTCGGAGTTAAGTTATACTAATGTATTAAATATTTTAGACTTAGCACATCTGCCTTTAAGAGCATCTTCGCGCGATCATAGCTATCCTTTAGTGATTGGGGGCGGGCCTTGCGTGCTTAATCCTGAGCCGATGCATGATTTCTTTGACTTTTTTGTTATCGGAGAGGCGGAGGATTTGATTCTAGAGATTGTAAATACCTACCGTAAATACAAGAATGCATATAGGTCGCAAGGCCATGGTTTGGCTTCCGATAGCCAAAGCCATAGGCCCGAAGGACATGGTTTGACTTCCGATAGCCAAAGCCATAAGTCCGGCAAGATGAGTAAAACGGAATTATTGCTTGAGCTAGCTAAACTTGATGGGGTATATGTTCCTTCATTTTATGATGTGGCCTACGCCAAAGATGGCAGGACTATAAAATTTGAGCCTAAGATAGAAGGCGTCCCTCATAAAATTAAGAAGCGTTTTGTGAAAGATTTGAATTTAAGTTATTATCCTAACGCGTGGATTGTCCCTCATATACAGATTGTCCATGACCGCATTGTTTTGGAGATTATGCGCGGCTGTCCGAACAGATGCCGTTTTTGTCAGGCTAGGCCGCAATATTTTCCTTTGCGCTATCGGGATACTGAGGTAGTTCTAAATTTAGCAGAGGCAATCTATAAGCGCACAGGCTATGAGGAATTATCTTTATCCGGATTGTCCGTAAGCGATTACCCGCGCATAGAGGAACTTTTAAAGAAACTTATGGGATTATTTAAACCAAAAGGAGTAGGGCTTTCTTTGCCGTCGCTAAAAGCTAAGTCCGTCATGGGTGGGCTTTTTTCTTTGATCGCGAAATTTAAGAAAACAGGCCTTACCTTAGCGCCCGAGGCAGGTTCAGAAAAGCTTAGGAATATATTAGCCAAAGATTTTAATAGTGAAGACTTTTTTAAGGCCCTGAAAGAGGCTTATGCGTCAGGTTATCAGCACGTTAAGCTTTATTTTATGATTGGTATCCCTCATGAGGCAGAGGAGGACCTTGACGCTATTATTGAATTTTCATCACGGGTTTCACAGCTTAAGAAAGAGATAGGAAGCTCTGCCGCGGGAGTAAAAATCAGCATAACGAACCTTATCCCCAAGCCGCATACGGCGCTGCAATGGTCTTCTATGCATGATTTAGATAGCATAAAGCGCAAACAGGATTATCTAAAAGATAAATCAAGAAAAGATAAGCGGCTTAAGATTAGTTTCCACAACTTAAAGATGAGTTTCTTAGAGGGTATTCTTTCGCGGGGCGACAGAAGATTATCTGAGGTAATATTGAATGCTTTTAAAAAAGGCGCGAAATTTGATGCTTGGAGCAGCCATTTCAACTTTGATATTTGGGCTGTTGCGTTTAAGGAATCCGGCGTAGATCCGGGGTTTTATTTAAAGGAGAAATCAACTAATGAGTTATTGCCTTGGGATTTCATTGATATAGGAGTAGATAAAAAAACACTGATTGATGAATTTAACAAGACTATTGCCATATAATGAGATAAGAGGTATAATTCAAATGAAGACGCGATTTACGGAACAAAGTGAA
>PEYI01000079.1 GCA_002774445.1 Candidatus Omnitrophica bacterium CG08_land_8_20_14_0_20_41_16
CTACTATTATAGCAGATTAAGGTGTTGCATTAGTTGCTTGAACCCAAGGAGCTGATCGTCCCGGATTTTTACTTTCTGACAAAAACGAAAAATATATCAGAGAGGTTGTTGATTTTCTTCAAAACCAGAAGTTGCTGCCGGATAATTTCAGATTAGCTTCGGGTTACTTTAATAAGGCTGAGTTGCCGATGGTAGCGCAGGGCGAAGGCCTTGTATTATGCAGTAATATTAATAACTTAATTGCTGCTTCATCCGCTGTCTCTTCGCCGGTTTCTGACCAGGAGATTATGTCTCGCCGGGATTTCTTGAAGAAAGCGGCTATCGCAGCCGCAGGCATGGCGCTAAATTCAACGGCAGCTGAGGCTTTTGAGTTAGCCGCGGCCCGGTCTAAACAGAAGCCGCAGCCAAAAATCACTAAACAGCCCGAGATCAGTAAACAACCTGAGCCAAAAGAACAAGTAAAGAGCCCCTATGAGATACCTGTTGATGACCCGTCGTATGTTTCTAAGCTACAAGCCGGAATATTAAGCAACTTAAAGTTAACCAATCAGTTGGAAGAATTGTTGAAGACGACCCCTCTGACCATAGAATCTTTAATAAAATATGCTGAGTATTCAAACAGCAAGAACAATATAAATTTCATTAAAAGTGCCTACGCGTTACTTAATAAGGAGGGGCTATATTCTAGCGGTAAGAAACAGTATAGGGTGCTTTTAATCCCGGACTTAAAGAAGAATTCGGGCCAGGCAATAGTTTTGGAAGATTTGGATATAATTGTAATTGGCCGGGAGGCTTTCCTAGGGTTGGGCCGGGAGATTACAATTAAATGGTTAGCCGTTAGAATCCTGCAGGAAGTTACCCGCGCTAATGAGAACGCTAAAGGAAAAATATTTTTAGAAAATGAGATAAGAGTGCATAAGGATACACTTGATGCCATGAAAAGGATAGGAGGAATGCCCCGGGAGTGTGTTGTAACCGAGGAAAATTTCTTACACGCGTTCAATTCAATCGTCAATAATAAAGAAAATAAAGAATCCGTGTTATATGCATTCGGTGTTAATAATCTCGAAAGGATTGGTTATGACGAAGATATCAAGATTACCGCGCGCCAAGGCCAAGATAATCCAAGAAAGGTCGGGATTATCGTTGTAGCTTTAAAAACGAAAGAGAGGTCAATTACATTCGGCATTACTCCGGATGGTATGTTGGGCGGGGTAACTAAAGAGTGGTTGAAAGGCGTGGAAACAAATAGCCTTTTTATTATCCAAAGAGATTTCCTGGCTGATCTATCTAAAGGTTCGCCTATCGCTCTTTCTGGGCTTAATGCGGAAGATTCAATCGGCGCTTCTTCGGCGGTATATAAAGCCAATGTGGCAATTGATGTTTTAAAACGAATCGGACTATCTGAAGATACTATTAATGTTCTATTCGGCTTGGGTGCAGAAAAGTTAAAAGTAATACCTATTATAGAACTGTCAGCTAAGAATCAGGAAAAATCTCTTTTAGTTGTGGAAGATTCTAAAACAATGCAAGAGATGAAGACAAAATATAATATAAAGGAAGATATTAATTTTCCGGCAATTTTTATTGGTGATGCTAAGATAATAGATGATCCGCAGAGTGCAGTTTTTCTTATTCATTCGTTAACTTTATTATTAAACAATGGTAATGCCAATGACTATTCAAAGGGCGAACTTATAGCTAATGAAATCATAACCTTCCAATTATTAAATCCGAGGTTAAGTTTTGCTGACTATATAAAAAAGAGATTCAACGGATCGGTTCCTAATTTTGACGTTGAGACTCTCAAAAATTATATAAAAATTCAAGTCGAAAGAGGAAATTATAATTTGGGCTTATTATATATGCTTTGGAACGTAGCGCTTGCGCATAACGACAGTCTTATTCTTTCTCCTGGCAAAGAACAAATCTCGGAAATAAAAAAAGAACTCTTACTGCAGTGGAAACTTAAAATTAAGGAAAATAATAATGCGAATGTTTTTGAAGGCGCAAGAAACATCGTAAAAGATTTCGGATTAAATTCATTGCCAGAGAGAGATTTTAATACCGAGCTAACAAAAATATTTGAGAAAGGAGCTAAGAATACCACAGAAATATTGGATCGAACGCTGACAGAATATCGCTATCGGCATGAGAAATGGGGTTTAATGAAATTAAGCTCGGAAGTAAACGCGGTAACGGAGTTATATTTTCCGAATGAATCAAGGCCAAGTCTACTGGTAACTTTAAGAACCGGATATAAGTTTAGACTAAATAATGAAGATAACGTTGCTTATGAACAGGAGTTTGTCGTTATTGACGGAAGTACCAATAGTGTTGAAGCCATATATATAAGAGATATGAGTTCAATTGCTCAAGAAAGATATGTAGCATTAGACTTGTCTTTGGTTGATTCAGTATTATTTGATTTAGCTCAAAAGAAAACAAAAGAGATCCAAGAAGATGCGATAATCGGACTGCAGAGATATTTTAACCATAGTATCAGCCCTGCCTTTTCGATCGTTCCTCTGTTTGCGTATGGTTTTAATAAAAATAACGAGAAAGCAGTCATCGAAATAATTAGTGATAGTATTGTCCTAAAGTATATATTTTCCAAGATTCTTAATGCCGAATCAAATATTTTATTAGGAGGCAATAACTTAATTTTTGATAAAGCCCAAGCAAAATTACTTGATGAAAACTGGGATGAATTAAAGTATTCTAGAATATATTCTAAACCATCCAAAGCCTATTTTATTAATAAGAATAAAGAGAGAATAGAAATTGCCAGTAGCGAGGGGGTGTCTATAGAGATGTTTTATCCTTTTGCTCATGAAGTAGGGCATTGTGTGTATGAGCGGGTTAAGGCTTTATCTCCCGCCGCGCTTATAGAAATTATAGATATTCTGAAAAGTTTATACCCGGAATTTTGGGATAAATTGTACGGTCAGAGAGAGCATGAATTATTTGCTGATGTAATTGATGCTCTGGCCAGAATGAAAAAAGGAACTGTGCCTGAAATAAGAATGAGAGCTCCGGTTTATAAAGAAGCGGTTTTAATATTAGTTGATGCCGGAATATTACCTGTAGAGATCTTAAATATGGCTGATTTTAAAATGAAAAGCTCTTCACCAGTCTCAAAAGAACAATCCGCTGTCTCGCCGATTACTGCGGATGAGTTAGCAGCCCAGCTTTTTAAACAGGACATTCACTTTGATTTTATGCAAGGCATAGCTCAAAGGTGGAGTGGTAAAAGTATTTGGAGTGAGCCCACCATTTCCAATATTCCTGTGTCTATTGAAATTGGCAGAGTTAAGTTTAATGAGCTGGAATTAAAGGTATTAGCTAACCATATAGAGAATAGGTATTTTTTAATACTTAGATTACATTCTTCCAATGGAATATTGAGTATTACAATTAACGACAAAGATTCTTCTATAAAAGTGGATATTCCTCAAAAATTACTAAATGTTATGCGTTTAAGCGGCATCCCAGCAGAAGAGATAGCAGGTTTAATACAAAAAGGAATAGAAGAAATTGATGCTCGGCGCTCTGCCTTGTCATCGGCGCAGAATTACGAAGCTGAATTAAGGCAAGATTTACTGGCAGCGATACAGGGATCAGGGCTAGAATCGGAAACGCGGGAGATTTTGAGCGCGGAGAGATTATTAAATCAAATTAGAAATGGCGAGAAAAAAGAAGACGGGTATAACCAGGGTGAATATGTAGTTTGGCATGGATACAGCCATGTTGTAAATAACACTATTGAAGCAGTAAAAGCGATGTTAAGACTGAAAAAGGAAATTCCGGATATCCCTGACAGGGCGGTAATACTTACGGCCATTGCCGGAATATTGCATGATGCCGGGTATTATATAGAAGACAAGGATTTTAAGACAATAAAAGTTAATCATGAAGGAGAAAGCAAGGCGGTAGTAGATAAGTATGCCAGCCAACTCGGGCTCTCAACGGGAGACGCGGCCTTGGTATCTTTGATCATATCGGCTACGCAAGCAGATATAGCTCCCGAATTTTGGGAAACGGGAACATTAAAGAAAATTATTGAAGGCAAGGCCACGCAAGAAGAGAAAGATTATTTAAGTAAGTTAATCGATTTTGGAAAGATCCAGGGAATTGATGTTAATAATATAAAGGACCTTTATTTGGTTCTCGGCGTAATTTACGGAGCAAAGATCTTGGCAGCGCTGGATATCTGGGACACAAGAAAAGATGCCGTTGACAGGATAGGCGATTTACGTAAAGAGTTTTTAGAAGATCAGGCAAGGTTAGAGAAATACTTAAAGATTAATGATGAAGCAGAGTTTATTGAAATTAAATCGAAAAGCAAGGACGCCGAATTTCTCCCAAGGAAAGCTGCGGAGAAGGGAATCCCCGCAGATAAATTTAAGGCCGCAGTAGCTGAAATTAATAAACTGGTAATTAAAAATTCAGACTCGGAGCAAATAGCGGGAACAGAAGATTTTTATAATTGGTTTGCCGATAAAAGGGTAGCTGGCCTTTTGGGCAATGAGTGGGATAAGCTAATCAGCCCGGAAGCAAAAGCGCGACTGGCTTTTACCCGGGTAGTGGTAAGAGAGGCCAATAAGAGGCTATCGGAAAAAGGTACGCTATCCCCTGTTGACATAAAGGATATAGAAAAGCAAGTGGCAAGAGAGCAGGGCGTTCAAGTTTTGTCTTTGCCCGCCTTTTCGGCGATTGGGCAGGTGAATGCTGCCAGTTCTGCGGTACAGGCAGGAACCCGGCTTAAAATATTGCTGCTTGAAGACGAAAGTGGATTCATTGAATTGTTCGAAGAGGTTTTCGGCCAAAACTACGATATTACAGTGACCAGGAATGCCCAGGAGGGATTTGATATCATAACTAATCCGCAGAGCCATTTTGATTTAGCCATTTTTGATGTAAATATGCCTTCAGCCCCGGGGAGCGAGGTCAAAAGCGGCCTGGATTTAGCCGAGAAAGTAAAAGGAATGAATTTTACTTTTCCGATTGTTATACGCACTGCGTCAATAGCCGGAGATGTTACAAACCGGATTAAAGGCCTGTTAAGCGATAAGGTAATCGAGGAAGTTTGGCGCAAGCCCTCGAGTTTAGATGAACTGAAAACGAAGATGAAATCATTAACGGAGAAAATCAATCCTTCCGGTTCGCCAATGGCTTCTTCGGCGATTGGGTTAAAAGCAGAAGGAACAATAATGCCGTTTGAATATAAGGTAGAAATACCGGTCAATATTTCCTCTTTCTCCGGAAATGAAGAAACCTTCTTATCTCTGAAGAGCGATTTTGAAAGGCAGAAGGCCGAGCTTAAAAAAGAACTTTTGGCAAAAGGGCTGCCTGAAAAATTTTATTTTATTCTTGATGAATCCCTGAAGAATTCCTGGGATGCGGTTGTTTCATATTACGATACCGGCCTAAATCTCGCGAAGCCACAAGGCTACAAAGGAAATATTAAGGTAGAGATAATAACCCAAAATAATCAGGTAAGGTTCAGGGTTATGGATAACGGCCCTGGGCCGGGAAATGGCGCGATAACTAGCCACAAAAGAGGAAACAACCTGTATTTTGGCGGGTTATCTTTAGCCGGAGCAGTACTTGATCAAAGACGCGACAATTATTACGATTTAAGTATTCAGAGGCCAAGGCGCATTGCTGAGAGAGGTGAGACTGAAACAAGCTTCCAGATTCCTGTCAGGTATTTAGATATAAACAGAGCATCAAATAATTATCAGAGCCCTGTATTGTCTGATAAGGGCGGGATTGATTTCCGCAGCCTGCCGGCTGTTGTCCAGCCGATGCCTGTTTTTCAGGGGCAACTCCCCGGAGGAAAAATTCCTGTTATTCCGTTAGCAGAATTGGATAATGAGTGGAAGCAGGTCGAGAATATGCTTAACGCCGGGATAATTCCTTCGTCCGACAGGTTAAAGATCTATTTGCAATCGTGCTATCAAAAACAGGATTTAAATCCGGATATCAATAAAGTATTGTCCTGTATTGCCGATATGCTTAGGCTTGAAGAAGAGCAGGCAGCCAGCACAGATTTATCTTTAAAAGAAATACTCAAGCTTTTGGAATCAGATAAACCGGCTGCTGAAATGCAGTTTGCATTAGCGCAGATTATGGTGCAGGAAAAAGCACCGAAGGTATTATAGCGATAAAGTTTTTTAGTTTTGATTTTTAAATTTAGGGATAGTTACCTATGGTGACAATCCCAGTAGTTTAAAAGGGGCGTCCTACCTTCAAAAGCTCATCGGCTTTGCAAGGTTCCCTAAAACGAACGCCCTTTTTATTTTACTGGCCAATATTTGTCTTGCAATAAACCCTCCAGGGGATAAAATGGTATACACAAAAACTATCCCGATGAACAAAAACATAGACTATAAAAAGGAACTTAATCCGGCGCAGCTGGAAGCCGTTGAATCAATTAATGGCCCGTATTTGGTGATTGCCGGAGCAGGCAGCGGAAAGACGCGCGTCTTGGTGCACCGGGTGGCGCATCTGGTTGAAAAAGGAGTTAAGCCGGATGAGATTCTGCTGCTTACTTTTACCCGTCGCGCTGCCGAAGAAATGTTGCGCCGGGCAAGCCTGCTTTTAGATGAACGGTGCAAACATGTTTCCGGAGGCACTTTTCACTCTTTTGCGAATATGATTTTAAGAAAATACGCTAAACTTTTGGGAATGAACAATAATTTTACTATTCTAGATCGTGCGGATGCTGAGGATGCGGTAAATTTAGTGCGTATGCAGCTGGGGTTTCATAAATCCGAAAAACGTTTTCCACGTAAACATGCTATTTTAGAGGTAATTTCTAAAAGCGTGAATAAATCTGAAGATATCCAGGATGTTCTTTATGATGAATATCCGCAGTTTATTGAGTTTATAGACCAAATTAAGAAAATACGCGATGAATATCGGAAATATAAACTACAAAAATCGCTCCTAGATTATGATGATTTGCTAGTTTTTTTGAAGAATCTATTAAGTAAACATGAAGATGTGCGTTTAGCTTTGGCGGCTAAATATAAATATATTATGGTGGATGAATATCAGGATACAGACAAGCTTCAGGCGCATATTGTTTGTCTTTTAGCTGCAGACCATGCCAATATTATGGTGGTCGGAGATGATGCCCAAAGCATTTATTCATTTCGGGGGGCTAATTTCAAGAATATAATGGATTTCCCTAAGATTTTTAAAGGTACAAAGATTATTACTCTCGAAGAAAACTATCGTTCGACCCAGCCGATTTTAAATTTAACCAATGCGGTTATTGCGCAAGCAAAAGAAAAATTCGAAAAAAATCTTTACACCAAAAAAAAGGAAGGCAATCTTCCGGTCTTTATTGATTGTCCGGATGAAAATTCTCAATCCACTTTTGTAGCAGATAAAATATTGGAATTTAGAGAAGAGGGCGTACCCCTAAATGAGATGGCGGTACTTTTCCGCTCAGGATGGCACTCTAATGATTTAGAGATTGAGTTAGCCAGTCGCAATATTCCTTTCGTAAAATACGGCGGTCAGAAATTTGTGGAGGCGGCGCATATTAAAGATCTGTTATCTTATTTACGCATTGCCTATAATATTAGTGATCAGGTTAGTTGGCTGCGCGCGCTTTTATTGATTCCCGGAATCGGCCCTAAAACCGCAAGTAGAATTATTGAGGCAGTTATCGCTAAACCAAAAGATAATACGTTGCTGCAAAAAAATGATGGATTGGTTAAATTATTGGAATTATTAAAAAGCGTAGATAGTCAACATGATCTTCCGGCTAAGACCATCGAGAAATTTCTTACTTATTATCAGCCGTTACTTAAGATTAAGTACGATGATTTTAATAAGCGTTTAAATGATTTAGATTCGTTATTAAGAATCGCTGATCGTTATAAGAGTACTGAGCAATTTTTAGTCGATATGGCTTTAGAGCCTCCGGAGAGAAGCCTAGTTGAGGCGGGCAAACGGGATAAGGATGATACCGCGCTTACTCTCTCTACTATACATTCTGCCAAAGGCCTGGAATGGCATACGGTATTTATTATTTATCTGGCTGAAGGCCATCTACCGTCGTATTTATCGCTTGAAGACGAGGAGGGAGTGGAAGAGGAGCGCAGGCTTTTTTATGTTGCCTCAACCCGGGCAAAAGAAAACTTGTTTTTGCTTAAACCCCACATTGACCGCTCCCCCCGGAGTTTTATGGATGGCGGAGGTTCAGTATTTACTCAGGTTTCCCGTTTTCTGGGGCAAGGCAATCTACTGCAGGAATTTGTAGATGTGCAAAGCGCTGGAGTTTCAGACGAACTGAATGACCTGGAATTAGAAGACATTATTGGTGAAAAAAGAAGCAGGAATAAGGCTTTTTTTGAGAGTATGGAAGAGTATTTTCGGGATGATCAATAGTCAGGCCAAATGCGGACCATAATTTTCTGCCGTTCCCTTGATTTATCTTGAGATAGGTTTAAAAGTGTGTTAAAATTTCTCTATGATTATAACCGAGCTAAAACCTATTCAGGATATTGTAGATAGTTTGAAAAACTATTCTAAAATATTCCTTCTTGGTTGCGGCGAGTGTGCCACTACCTGCAAGACCGGCGGAGAGCCGGAGCTTTTAAAAATGAAGCAAGACCTGGAAGCCGCGGGTAAAGTTGTTAGCGGTATGTGTATCCCTTCTGCTCCTTGCGTAGCTGCCAAGTTAAAAACAGAGTTAGCTAAAAATATGGAGGCTTTGCGTGAGTCAGATGCAGTCTTGGTTTTGGCCTGCGGTTTGGGAGCGCAATCATTTAAAGATAATGATAGATTTGACCTGACAGTTTTACCTGCCTGTAATAGTATGTTTGGCGCAGTAATGGATAGCCGGGGGAATTTCTATGAAAAGTGTTCTATGTGCGGGGAATGCGTCTTGGATGTTACTGGTGGGATATGCCCAGTTACCCTTTGTCCTAAAGGGCTTTTAAACGGCCCCTGCGGCGGGATGGACAAAGGAAAGTGTGAAGTAGATAAGGATAAAGACTGCGCTTGGGTTTTAATCTATAAAGAATTAGAGAAGAAGAAAAAGTTAGAGTTATTAAAAGAAATCCGGCGGCCGAAAGATTTTAAGAAATCCGGCAAGCCGCATAAGTTGATGATGAAATAATATGGCTGACCAACTACCTTATAGCGAAAAGGTTATGGATCATTTTCTAAATCCAAGAAATTGTGGGGAAATTAAAGATGCCGATGGTATCGGCACCGTCGGGAATCCCATTTGCGGGGACGTAATGAAGATGTTTTTGAAAATAGAGAATAATATTATTGTGGATATTAAATTTAAAACTTTTGGATGTGGCGCCGCGATAAGTACAAGCTCTATGGTTACGGAAATGGTTAAGGGCAAATCCATTGATGAGGCCTTAAAAATTACTAACAAGACGGTGGCAGAGGCATTAGGCGGGCTTCCCCCAATTAAAATGCACTGTTCGGTCTTGGCAGAAGAGGCGCTGCGTTCTGCCTTAAAAGATTATTATACTAAGCAAGGTAAACCTGTTCCTTTTGAAGATAAAGGCCACACTCATGAAGGCGAGAAGTGTTTGTAAGATGAAAAGTGCGGTGAGCGCAGTCGAACCATTGACAAAACAAGAAATACGTAGTAAAATCTTGATTAAGCTAAAAAAACAGAAAGAGGAGGATCGCAGAATAAAAAGCTGTTTAATTAAGAGGAAACTTTTTAAACAGGCGGTTTTTAAGAAAGCAAAGAGAGTGATGTTTTACATCGCCTTAAAAGGCGAAGTGGAAACTAAAGAGATGATAGAAGCAGCGCAAAGATTAGGTAAGATTATCGCCGTGCCAGTTTGTGTAAGAAATAAAGCATCTTTAAGGCCGGCCCTGTTAGACAGCTTAGCGCATCTAAAGAGGGGCCCTTATGGAGTATCCGAGCCGGTTATCAGCCGCTTTATAGCTTTAAAAGATTTGGATCTAGTGATTACCCCGGGAGTTGCCTTTGATAAAAAAGGGAACCGATTGGGCCGGGGTAAGGGTTACTACGACCGTTTCTTAAGCAATATCCCTAAAGATACTCCTTCTATCGGCCTGGCATATAGCCTGCAAATCTTACTAGCTGTTCCTGTTACCACCCACGATGTAAACGTCAAAAAAGTCCTCTTCGCTTAAGGAAAAAATCTTTTAAGTTTTTTTTAGATCCCTCGCTCCGCATCCTACGGGGCTCGGGATCAATTTCCAGACAAGTAATAGCGGGAAAATTGAGGAGGGATTCTATGTTAATTACCGCCATCGTATCTATAGTTGCGGCTTTTGCTGTTGCCGCAACCGGCTATGCCTTAAGGAAGCATGTGGCTGAGAAAAAGATTCAGGATGCCGAATCCAAGGCCAGGTATATTTTGGAACAAGCAGGAAAGGACGCGCAGAATAAGCGCAGGGAAACAGAGTTAGAGGCAAAAGACCTGCTTTACCGTATCCGCCAGGATTTTGAACACGAGACCAAAGATAGGCGTTTAGAAATCTCCAATATGGAGAAGAGGCTTGCTCAGAAAGAAGAGAATATTGATAGAAGGTTAGAGCTTTTGGAGAAAAAGGAAAAGGGGCTTGATTTAAAGTACGAGGGTATAAAAAGGCAGGAAGACGGATTGAAGCTTAAGGACAACCAATTGCATTTATTGATTGCCGAAGAAAAAGAACGGCTGCAAAAGATAGCTTCTCTTTCCGCGGAGGAGGCAAAACAGATTCTCTTGAGCCGGCTTAATGAGGAATTAAGCAATGAAAAGGCAGTGTTGATAAAAAAACAGGAGGAAGACCTGTGCGCTACCTCAAATAAGAAAGCCAGAGAGATTTTGAGCTTGGCAATACAAAAATGCGCGACTGAGTATACAGTTGAGTCTACGGTAAGCGTAGTCGCTCTGCCTAACGATGAAATGAAGGGCAGGGTTATCGGCCGCGAGGGAAGGAATATCCGCGCCCTGGAAATGGCTACTGGCGTAGATGTAATTATTGATGATACTCCGGAGGCAGTAACATTATCTGCCTTTGACACCGTGCGCAGGGAGATTGCTCGTTTAAGTTTAGAGAAGCTTCTTGCCGACGGGAGAATCCATCCGGGTAGGATTGAAGAAATAGTTGAGAAGACCAAAAAAGAGATGGATGAAAAGATCCGCGAAGAGGGTGAACGCGCGGCGTTCGAGGCAGGGGTAAACGGCCTTCACCCGGAGATAATTAAATTACTCGGCAGGCTTAAATACCGCACTAGCTTTGGCCAGAATGCCTTGCAGCATTCCAAAGAAGCGTCTTTTCTTCTGGGGGCTATGGCTTCGGAGCTGGGGCTTGATTTTAAGTTAGCTCGGCGCATCGGGCTTTTGCATGATATAGGAAAGGCAGTTGACCATCAGGTTGAAGGCACGCATGCTAAGTTGGGAGCAGATTTAGCCAAAAAATATGGCGAGCTTCCTGAGGTGGTAGCCTCAATTGAGTCACACCATGAAGAGGCGCCTATACAGAGCATTTATGGAGTTCTGGCAATAGCCGCAGATGCCATAAGCGCTTCCCGTCCGGGAGTCCGCCGGGAGACCTTAGAGACATATATCAAGAGGCTTGAGAAATTAGAATCCATAGCTAATCTTTTTAAGGGAGTAGATAAATCTTTTGCCATACAGGCCGGCCGCGAGATACGCGTTATTGTCCAGCCGGAAAAGATTTCAGATAGCGAAGCTACGGTTATGGCCAGGGATATCCGCAAGAAAATAGAAGAGGGGATGGAATACCCGGGCCAGATTAAGGTTACGGTAATCAGGGAGACTCGTGCGATAGAATACGCAAAATAGCTCATAGCTCTTGGCTCTTAGCTCATAGGTTTACCTATGAGCTATCAGCTATGAGCCATGAGCTCATTAACCATGAAAATATTATTTATCGGTGATATCGTCGGCAGCCCCGGAAGAGAGGCAGTGAATAAACTTTTGCCTAAGTTAAAAGAAGAGCATTCTTTGGATTTTGTGATTGCCAACGCCGAGAATGCCTCGGGCGGCTCGGGCATTACTCCCAAGGTAGCTGAAGAATTATTCAGTTCCGGCGTGGATGTCTTGACCTCCGGAGACCATATCTGGAAAAGGAAAGAAATATTTGAATTGATCAATCGGGAAGATAGGATTTTAAGGCCTCTTAATTATCCTTCAGGCGCCCCGGGCAAGGGAAGTAACATTTTTAACACTAAGTCCGGGCAAAAGTTAGGCGTAATCAATGTCTGCGGCCGCGTATTTATGGAGGCCTTGGATTGCCCTTTCAGGGCCGCCTTGGCTGCTCAGGAGGAGTTGATTAAAGAGACAAAAATAATTATCGTGGATATTCATGCTGAGGCGACTTCAGAGAAGATAGCTTTGGGGTGGTATCTGGATGGCAAAGTTTCGGCTGTTCTGGGGACGCATACGCATATCCAGACCGCGGATGAAAGAATCCTTCCTCAAGGCACAGCCTATATTACTGATGTAGGCATGGCCGGGCCGTATGATTCAGTTATCGGACGCAGGGTTGATGATGTTTTAACTAGGTTTCTTACTTCTATCCCGGTAAGATTTGAGGTAGCCCAAGATAATATCCAGCTGCACGCGGCCGTCGTAGATATAGAAGAGAAGAGCGGCAAGGCTCGTTCTATTTTAAGGATACAGGAAAAGTTAAATAACAGTTCATCTACGGGAAGTCCTCTGTAGGAGACGTTTAAACGTCCCCTACAATTGTTCCGACGAGGTTCTTTTGATGGTTGAACTGTTATAAAATTAAATACTTAATATGCGCAAATTATTAGGGCTAGTTTTAGTGGTATTATTTTACGTTTATACCCCTGCCTTTTCGCAAGAAACTAATCTTGAACTTATCGTAGATATCTCCTCTAAAACTATACCTACGCCTAAGATTTTTAAACCCAATATTGATTTAAGCGGGAGGGGTTTTAATAATGATAATACTTGGCCGCAGGAGTTAGCAGCCAAAGAGGCGCTGGATTTATGGCGTAAAGATATAGGTTTTGCCGGATTTTACCGGATGCAATATAACCTTTGGGAGATTAACCGGCTGGCGAAGGACAAGACAGCTAAAGATAAACTCCTCTTTAATTACGAAGAGATTATTAAGGATATTTCAGACGCCGGGGGGACAGTTATATTGGATATATTCGGCACTCCGGAGGGATTAGGCAAGGTTTTAGATCAGAAAAGCGCAGCGTTTAACTTAGGGGCGTTTAAGGTCTTGGTCAAGGACACTATTAAATACTTAAGTTGCGATAAGAAATATAATATTTGGTATGAGGTATGGACTGCGCCGGATTCAGGCGATTTTTTTCTCGGCCGTGAGCAAGATTATCTGAATATGTATAGGGTTGTTGCTGAAAGCGCGAAAGAGTTGGGGCTTCAATTTAAAATCAATATACCTGTGGGCGCTCCCAGTTTGAGCAACTGGTTCCATAACTTAGAAACTAACAATATTGCTACTCCTGAGAAAAGCTTGGTTTATGACTTAATTAAGTTTTGTTTTTCTTATAATCTACCCTTGGATTTTATTACCTGGCATGCCTTTTCTTCTGACCCGAAACCAGAAAAAGAGGCAACCATATATAATAAAAACGCCATAGAGCTTATCCGGGATTGGCTCTCGTATTTTAATTTTAAACGCGATACTCCTTTAATTGTGGATGAATGGAATTTTGACCTTGATGCCAATATACTCCCTGCGAGAGGAGAAAAATCTTATATTGCCGCAAGTTATATACCGGCGCGCATTAAGAATATGTTTGAGGCGAGATTGGATAATCAGGTTTGGTTTTCCTTAGAGGACTTTCAGAATAATCAGGAGAATGTAACCAGAAATTGCGGCGCTTTCTACTTTGACTCCGGGCCTCTACAATATAAAGGCGCTCCCAAAGCCATGTATAATGTATTTAGGATGATGGGTCGGCTTGGCCCCGAGATGTTTCCGATTAAGTTTAATGATGAATTTGCGGGTGCCCTTGCCACAAGATCGCCTGATGAGGTCTCTCTGCTTATCTATAATTATATTGATCCTGAGATTGCAAAAAGTTACCTTGCCGAGAATATCGCCGTTCTTAATAACGCTGAAAGACAGGCCTTGCTGAACATTATCAGGGTAGGCCAGTTAGACAGATTTATTGCGCATGAAGAGGCCCCAACTTTATTACGCACTATGCCTAAGGTCAAGGCTTTATTAACCAAGGCGCAGGAATTGGCGGATAAGGCCAAGCAATTTAAAGGTTCTCCCCGGGACCTTAAAATTATTTTTAAAAATATTAAGGATGCTTATTCTTACCGCCGTTTTGTGGTGGATTCTTCCTGTAGTTTGAATTGCGAGTTTAAGCCGGCCGAAGAAAAAGAAATATCCGCGCAAGATTTATATCAGGAAGATTTAAAGCTTGAGCCTTATTCCGTAAACCTTATCATATTAAAAAAAACCGGCTGTGATTGAAGCAGCTAATGGTTTAAATAAAGATGCCACCGGAAAGTAAGCACATTTATACTGTTTCTCAAATTACCCAAGAGATTGAGACTATTTTCAAGAATACCTTTGGATTAGGGATTTGGGTTGAAGGCGAGGTATCTAATTTCAGGGCGGCTGCTTCAGGGCATTTTTATTTTTCTTTAAAAGATGAGAAGGCGATTTTAAATGCCGCAATGTTTTCCCGGGTAAACCGTGAAGTTAAATTTAAGATTGAAGACGGGCAAAAAGTAATTTGTTTCGGTAAGATTGATGTCTACGGCCCGCGCGGGCAATACCAGATTATCATAGAGAAAATAGAGCCTAAGGGGATTGGCGGCCGGCAATTAGCATTTGAGCAGCTAAAGGAGAGATTATTCAAGGAAGGCCTATTTGACCCTGCTCACAAAAAAGAACTCCCACTTATGCCGTTTAGTTTAGGCATAGTTACTTCCGAGACAGGCGCTGCCATCCGCGATATTTTAGGCATACTTAAAAAAGGGGCTCCGGGAGTGGATGTTGTAATTCGTTCTGTGCGTGTGCAGGGTGAAGGGGCTGCCAGTGAAATAGCTTCTGGCATAGAGGAGCTCAATGAGTTTTCCCGCCAAGCGAATTTAAATGCAGGCGGGATCCCGCAAAATGCGGGGGGAAAAATCGACCTTATTATTGTCAGCCGTGGCGGCGGGAGCACCGAGGACCTCTGGGCATTTAACGAAGAGGTTGTTGCCCGGGCAGTATATAATTCTAAGGTACCCATAATTTCGGCTGTGGGGCATCAGATAAATACCAGTCTTTGCGATTTGGTGGCGGATATCTTTGTGGAGACTCCCACAGCTGCTGCCAAGATTGTTGTGGATAAAAAGAATTTCCTATTAGCTGAACTGGCTAATTCAAGGCATGAGTTAGGTATGTCTATTTCGGATATTATTAATTCTTTTAAGAATGAAATTACCCGGCTCAAGCACAGTTTAAAGAGTCCCTTAGACCGCCTTGAAGAAAAAGAACAGTTTTTGGATGAGCTATCTGTTGCTTTAAATAATAGCGCCCGGCAGTTGATAAATATTACCCGTGAAAGGGCAAGGTCGCTCATAGAAAGATTAGAGGCGCTTAGCCCTTTGGCGGTTTTATCGCGCGGATATAGTTTGAGCGTAGCGGTTTTAGACGGAGCAATTGTTAAAGATGCCGCGAGGTTAAAACCCAAAGACAAAATTAAAACCATTTTAAGTAAAGGCGCATTTATCAGTTCGGTAGAGGAGGTAATTGATGGCTAAAGAAAAGCAATCCTTTGAAGATGATTTGAAGCGGCTGCAGAAAATTGTAGAGGAACTCTCCCTGGGCAAGCTTACCCTCGGTGAATCGCTAAAGAAATACGAAGAGGGGATAAAACTTGCCCAGAGTTGTTCTTCTGTTTTAGAAGAGGCGCAGCGCAAGGTAGAGTTATTGATGAAGAAAGACGGAAAGTATGCGCTGGGAAAATTAAGTGAGGACATAACTTAGCGAGCGCAAGCGAAGCTAAGTTATCTGTCCGAACTTACCCAGCACTAATTTGGATATAAGGAAGCTATTAGCAAATTAGTGCTGGGTTAATTCGCCCCGACCAAGCGCAAGCGAGCGTCGGGGCTCATTAAAATAATGTTGTTGGATGAGATTGATTCGCCGCAAGACATAAGGAAACTTAAAAACGAGGATTTGGTAAAATTAGCTTCTGAGGTACGCCAGAGGATGATTGAGGTTACTTCTACCAACGGTGGGCATCTCGCTTCAAGCCTTGGCGCGGTAGAGCTGATAATCGCTCTGCATTATTGCCTTAATACTCCTTTTGATAAAATAATTTTTGACGTGGGGCATCAGGCCTATGCGCATAAAATCATCACCGGAAGGGTAAAAGCGTTTTCTACTCTCAGGCAGTATCAGGGATTAAGCGGGTTTCCTTCTAAGGACGAATCGGAATTTGATGTTTTTACCACCGGGCATTCTGCAAACGCGGTTTCTCTGGCCTTAGGCTTGGCCTGCGCAAGAG
The DNA here is from genome assembly GCA_002774445.1 of Candidatus Omnitrophica bacterium CG08_land_8_20_14_0_20_41_16. Taxonomy (GTDB): domain Bacteria; phylum Omnitrophota; class Gorgyraeia; order Gygaellales; family Profunditerraquicolaceae; genus Sherwoodlollariibacterium; species Sherwoodlollariibacterium unditelluris. The sequence goes on from PEYI01000079.1 coordinate 16,493, forward strand.
ATAACCTCTCTCCTAAAGAGCGTTTTAAGGTTGTGGCAGTTATCGGGGACGGTTCTTTAAGCGGAGGTTTATGTTTTGAGGGCCTAAATAATGCCGGCCACCTGAAAAAAGATATATTAGTAATTTTAAATACCAATGAATTAAGCATTGCCCCTAACGTAGGCGCGATAAGCAATTATTTGAATAAAATAATATCTTTACCCGTATATAATCGTTTCAGGGAATCTTTGCTCAAATTTCTTTCTAGCCGCGGGCCGCGCGCAGGGCGGCTGCTTAAGTTAGTGAATAAATTTGAAGAAGGGTTAAAGGGGCTATTTATACCGGGAGTGCTTTTTGAGGAATTAGGGTTTCGTTACTTTGGCCCTTTAGACGGCCATAATTTGGGTTTGTTAATACCTGCCCTAAAGAACGTATTAAATATTAAAGGCCCACGCATACTGCATATAGTTACCAAAAAAGGCAAAGGTTATTTTGCCGCAGAGCGTGAGCCGGTAAGATTCCACGGCACAGGCCCGTTTGATATCAAGACCGGTCTTCCTTTATTCAGGGAGGGCCTTAAAAAAAGCTACACTGAGGTATTTAGCGAAAAGTTGCTGGAATTAGCTAAGTTGGATAATAGGATTGTAGCGGTTACCGCGGCTATGCCCGAAGGCACAGGTTTGGCGAAATTCCGCGATGCGTATCCTGAAAGATTCTTTGATGTGGGGATAGCTGAATCTCACGCTGTTACTTTTGCTGCCGGCCTGGCCAAGGGTGGCCTTAAGCCGGTGGTGGTTATATACTCTACGTTTTTACAGAGGGCATACGATCAGATTATTGAGGATGTGGCATTGCAGGATCTTCCGGTTGTCTTTTGCGTTGACCGCGCGGGGATTATAGGAGAAGATGGAGTTACGCACCAGGGGATATTTGACATTAGTTTCTTAAATACCGTCCCTGGCCTAGTGATTATGGCACCTTGTGATGGCGATGAATTGAAGGAGATGTTGGAATTCGCCCTGAATTTAAATAAACCGGCAGCGATAAGATATCCCCGGAGGCAAACTGATAATTTACCGATTAATCGTACGACAGCCAAAATTGTATTAGGCAAGCCGGAGGTTTTAAAAGAAGGCAAGGATTTTGTGGTTATTGCTTATGGAACCATGGTTGCGCCTTCATTAGCAGCAGTTTTGCTCCTTGAAAAAGAAGGGTTTTCGGCTGCGGTGATTAACGCGCGTTTTACCAAGCCGTTAGATAAGGAATTCTTACAAGAGGCAGGCAATAAATTTAAGTTTATTTTTACTGTTGAAGAGGGGATAATAGATTCGGGGTTTGGCAGCGCCGTAGAAGGCGTTCTTGCCCGGCCGGTAATTAAAATAGGGCTTCCCTGTGAATTTATCCCTCACGGTAAAAGGGAGCTATTATTAGAAAAATATGGATTATCTCCTCAAGGTATTGCGGGTAAGATACGCTTAAAAATATGCCCAAGATAATTATAGACAAGGATAAATGCAAGGGTTGCCTTTTGTGCGTAAGCGTTTGCCCTAAGAAGCTGTTCAGCCAGGATAAAAACCTAAATGCAAAAGGTTTAAATCCGGTTAAGTTCCAAGATAAATCCGGATGCTTGGGTTGCGCGTTCTGCGCAATTATCTGTCCGGATTGTTGCATCGAAGTTTATAAATAATATGAAGAAAATTCTAATGACTGGTAATGAGGCTATCGCCGAGGGGGCGATACAGGCAGGCTGTACCTTTTATGCCGGGTATCCGATTACTCCCCAGAATGAGCTTATTGCCTATATGGCAGCGCATCTGCAGGATAGGGGAGGCATATTTATTCAGGCAGAGTCAGAGATTGCCGCGATAAATATGGTTTATGGCGCGGCAGCTTGCGGGGTTAGGGTGATGACTTCATCTTCCAGCCCGGGAATTAGCCTAAAGCAGGAAGGGATCTCTTATATTGCCGGGTCTCAGCTTCCGGCGGTGATTGTAAATATTATGCGCGGCGGCCCGGGTTTGGGAAATATCTGCCCGGCGCAATCAGATTATTTTCAGGCTACGCGCGGCGGAGGCCATGGGGATTATTACTGTATAGTTTTAGCTCCTGCTTCCGTGCAGGAGAGTTTTGACCTTATGCGCACTGCCTTTGAGCTTGCGGACAAGTATCGTAATCCAGTAATGATTTTGGGCGACGGGATGCTTGGCCAGATGATGGAACCGATTCTTGCAAAGGGCGAAGGGCATATGGCATATGGTAACCATAAGCCATATGCCATAAGCCATAAGCCAAAACCTTGGGCGCTGACCGGTTGTAAAGGGAGAAAACCTAACATTGTAAGATCTCTTTATATGGCAGAAGGAGACTTGGAAAAATCTAATCTTAAGTTGCAGAAGAAATATAAAGCAATTCAGGCGAAAGAAGAACGCTGGGAAGAAATTTTGGTTAATGACGCAGAAGTTGTTTTAGTTGCTTATGGAAGCATGGCCAGAATTGCCAAGGCAGCGGTAAAATCCTTAAGAAGCAAAGGTAAAAAGATTGGCTTAATTCGGCCCATAACTTTATGGCCATTTCCAAATAAAATTTTTTGGCGGTTAGCGGTAAACGGTAAACGGTTAACGTTTTTAGTAATTGAAATGTCTTATGGCCAGATGATTGAAGATGTCAGGCTCGCCTTAGAAGGAAAAGCCCAAGTTGAATTCTTAGGCCGTTCAGGTGGAGGAATACCGACGGAAGAAGAGATTATAAATAAGGTTCGTGAGTTCGCGGATAACAATCTTACGAACTCGAGAACTCGAGAACTAAAATGAAGAAGATATATTGCCATCCTAAATCGCTGCGCAATGTTTCAACCCACTATTGCCCGGGCTGCGGGCATGGCATAGCACAGAAGCTTGTTGCGGAAGTTGTGGATGAATTAGGTATCAGAGAAAAAGTAATTGCTATAGCGCCGGTAGGCTGCGCTGTGGTTGCCTATGATTACTGGGATTTTGATTGTTCAGAGGCAGCACACGGCAGGGCATTGGCTGTAGCAACTGCTATAAAGAGAGTTAGGCCGCAAAATATAGTCTTTACTTACCAGGGCGACGGCGACCTTGCTGCCATAGGGGCGAATGAGACCATACACGCGGCTAACCGGGGAGAAAACCTGTCAGTGATTTTTATTAATAATGCGGTTTATGGCATGACCGGCGGCCAGATGGCGCCTACTACTTTACTAAATCAGAAGACTGCTACTACTCCTAAAGGCAGAGATGCAAAATTTCACGGTTATCCTTTGAAAATATCCGAGATGCTTGCGGTTTCACCCGGCGTAAAATATATTGAACGGACATCCCTGCATTCACCGCAGGAGATTATTAAAACCAAGAAGGCCATCAAACAGGCATTTCTGAATCAGATAGAAGGAGTAGGGTTTTCTTTAGTAGAGGTACTTTCACCCTGTCCTACTTATTGGGGAATGCCGCCGAAGTCGGCATTAGAGTGGATTAGGGATGTGATGGCAAAAGAATTCCCTTTAGGAAGGATAAAATAGCTCATAGCTGGTAGTTTATAGCAAGACCAAATCCTATGAGCTATGAGCTATGAGCTGCGAGTTAAAACAATGACCGAAAAAATTATTATCGCAGGAAGTGGCGGCCAGGGCATAATGCTTATAGGCAAAATACTCGCCCAAGCTGCGATGATGGAAGGAAAATTTGTAACTTGGCTTCCTGCGTATGGCGCTGAAGTGCGCGGCGGGACCGCGCATTGTATGGTGGTTATTTCTGCCGAGGAGATCGGTTCTCCATATATTGATAAAGCGGATACGTTAATTATCATGAATAATCCGTCTTTATCCAAGTTTAAGGCGCGGCTTAATCAAGACGGCTTGTTGATTGTCAATAGTTCATTGGTGTCTTTAAGCGCAAGCGCAGCCAATATTAAAAAATATCCTTTTACCGATATAGCGATTAAGCTGGGTAATATTAAAGTAGCGAATATGGCTGCTTTAGGGTGTTATTTGAGAAATAAAAAAACCGTTGCTTTAAAAAATGTATTGGCGGTTATCAAAGAAATGGCGTCTAAAGGTAAAAAAGATGTTTTAAAGATTAATCAGCAGGCATTGCAAAACTTATTAGTAGCTGACGTTTAAACGTCAGCTACCTTGTGGATAACTTTGGGTTAGACTTATTAGAGCAGCAAAAACAAGAAAAATAGGAGATTTATGGTAAGGGTACGCTTCGCGCCTAGCCCGACGGGAAATTTGCATATTGGCGGCGGCCGCACCGCGCTTTTTAACTGGCTTTATGCACGGGCAAAAGATGGAAAGTTTATCTTAAGGCTAGAGGATACGGATAAACTGCGTTCCCAGCAGGAATTTGTGGATGAAATATTAAACAGTTTAAAGTGGCTGGGGTTTAATTGGGATGAAATTTATTATCAGAGCCAGCGTTTTAATATTTATCGCGAGCAAGCAGAGAAATTGCTCAAAAGTGGCTTAGCTTATACCGAGAAATTGCCGGATAAGCCGGGGGAGGCAATAATTTTCAAGGTACCACAACAAAAAATAAAAATGCAGGATTTAATCCACTCAGGAATCGAATTTGATACAGCAGTAATTAAGGATCAGGTGCTTATTAAATCCGACGGGACCCCTACTTATAATTTTGCCTGCGTTGTTGACGACGCAACTATGGATATTACCCATGTTATTAGAGGTGACGACCATATTTCTAATACCCCCAAGCAGGTGCTTCTATATGAGGCCCTCGGGTTTAAGCTTCCTAAATTCGCGCATCTTCCGCTGATTATGAATATTGGGGGCGGAAGACTCTCTAAAAGGACAGGGGCCACCGCCATAAGCGAGTATCGTTTGATGGGCTATCTTGCTCCGGCGCTGGTTAACTATCTCTTGCTTTTAAGCTGGTCTCCGGGAGAAAACCGCGAGCTTATTGATATAAAAGAGGCGATAAAATTATTTGATCTCACTGACGTAAATAAAACCGCCGCTACTTTTGACCTAAAGAAACTCGGTTGGATTAATAACCAGTATCTTAAAAATGCGGATAGCGATAAGCTGGCGGATGAAATAATCCCTATGTTAATAGAGAAAAACTATATTCATAAAGATGGTTTTGATAGAAATTATTTAGTATCCATAGTGAAGTTATTTCAGCCTCGCCTATTGGTAGTGAATGATTTTGCGGACTGGGCGGATTTCTTCTTTTTAGATGAACCGAATATGGATCCGGCGGCGGAAGAAAAATATTTAAAAAAAGATTTATCCCGGGAATTTACGCTTTTTATAGAGCGTTTAGACGCGTTAAAGAGTTTTGATATTGCCAGTATTGAAGAGAGTTTTCGGGGATTAATTAGCGAGTTGGGCATAGAATCCAAGGCGCTTATTCATCCTATTCGGGTTGCCCTTACCGGAAAGACCATCGGCCCGGGGCTGTTTGAAGTAATATATTATTTAGGTAAAGAGCGCACTAAAGAGCGTTTGAGCAAGTTTATAAAATAAAATTTTCTTAATCATTTGCTGGTGGCAATGGCTATTTTTAAAAAACAATTGCCCTGTCGTCTAATCGGTAGGACTTCAGATTCTGGATCTGACTATCATGGTTCGATTCCATGCGGGGCAGCCAACCTTGACGCTCAGGCGAAATTCGGGCGTCTGATACAGTAACGAGCACCTTGCAGGCATCTCCTGCAGGGCGTTTGTCATTTTTAGGGGTCTTTTGGGCTTCCGGGGCAGGCAGGGTGTGTATTCCGGGGACACATCACTTAATTCACGGGTATTCGCTATGTAGAACGTAATCCAGTAAGGGCGGGGATCGTGAAAAAGGCAGAAGATTATGAGTTTTCAAGCGCAAAGGCGCATA
>PEYI01000013.1 GCA_002774445.1 Candidatus Omnitrophica bacterium CG08_land_8_20_14_0_20_41_16
TTGCCCGTTCGTTAGTCAATGACCCCCTGATTATTTTCGCGGATGAACCCACAGGCAACCTCGATTCAAAAAGCAAAGAAGAGATCGTCGCGATCCTTAAAGGTTTAAATGAAAAGGGCAAGACCATTATCATGGTGACCCATGAAAATGAAATGGCCGTGCATGCCAAACGCGTTATCCGCATGCTTGACGGTAGAGTTATTTCTGATGTAAAACAAGGAGTGGTGCCGAAACTTTTCGCAGAAAGCGAAACACCCGCGCAATTCCGTTTAGCGCGGGGTGTTAGCGAGGAAAACCAGGCAGATAAAATAATCGGCGTGGTATTATCAAAACAAGAGAGAAAGGCCAGGGAGATTCAAGTTTTAGAGTATCTGCAGCAGGCGGCTCAGGCAATGGTATCGCATAAAATGCGTTCTTTTCTATCCATCCTCGGAATACTGATTGGTGTTGCCGCAGTGATCGCCATGCTTGCCGTTGGGACAGGCGCAAAAGAGTCCATTGAAAAGCAGTTGGCGTCTTTGGGATCGAATCTTGTTTTAGTGATGCCGGGATCATCAAGGATTCATGGGGTATCTTCTGGGGCAGGAGGGGTGACGCGTTTTACCTTCCAAGATGCCGCGGCGATTGAAAAACTTACCGATGAAGTAAAAAGGATTAGCCCCACAGTTACCGGAAGAGGGCAGTTGGTGTACGAGAATAAAAACTGGAGCACTCAAGTAGAAGGGGATGGCGTCAATTATGCCGCTATCCGCGCCGCGACTCCTATCTTGGGAAGGTTTTTCACGGACGAAGAGGTAAAGAGAAGAGATAAGGTCGCGGTGCTGGGCATGACAGTAGTTAAGCAGCTCTTTGGAGATGCCAATCCTATCAGGGAGACAATAAAGATAAATCTTAGTAATTTCAAAGTCATCGGAATACTCCCTGAAAAGGGCGCAACGGGTTTTCGTGACCAGGATGATACAGTGATTATTCCTGTCACCACTGCAATGTACCGGGTTCTTGGAAAAGAGTATCTCGATTCAATTTCCGTAGAAGCAGCGAGTCCGGATGCAATAGCCAGTGCCCAGGACTCCATAACCAAGATCATTATAAAGCAGCACCATCTGGTTACGAAAGACGAACAGGACTCGTTTCAAATTCGGAATATGGCAGACATTAAAAACATGTTGGAAACTACCACTAAAACAATGTCATTATTATTAGGTGCAATTGCGGCTATATCGCTTTTAGTAGGCGGCATAGGCATCATGAATATCATGCTTGTGTCGGTAACTGAACGCACGCGCGAAATCGGCCTGCGTAAGGCAATCGGGGCAACTAACAAAGATATCATGGCGCAGTTCCTTATTGAATCCGTATTGATGTCATTTATCGGCGGCATAACGGGAATTTTGTTAGGTGGCGGCACAGCCGTACTCATTACTCTTTTTGCCGGTTGGACCGTGAAGGTTTCCTTATCTTCCATAATTCTGGCAACAACATTTTCTCTAATTGTGGGAATAGTTTTTGGGCTTTGGCCTGCCAAAAAAGCCTCAACATTAGACCCCATTGAGACGTTACGATATGAATGAAATAACAATCAGGGCGACGAATAAAAATTCTATTATCATAATCTTAATTTTAGTATTATTCTCTTTCTTGATTTCAAAAGGCTATTGCGAAGAGAGTAAGGCAGGCACAAATATTTCCTTATCGCTAAAAGATTCGATTGTTATGGCTTTTAAAAATAACAAGGATATTCAGATCCAGGAGGAGGAGATAAATGCCGCTAAGGCAAACATTCTGGCAGCATACAGCCAGTTTCTGCCGAAAGTCAATTTGGATGCAGGATATACGCATAGCGGCGCAATACTGCAACTGGCGCTACCCGAATCGAAGAAAGACCCGGGTATTTTCGGCGGCTATAAAAATGATAATAGATTGAGCGTATCTATAGATGAGTCAATTTACAATGGAGGAGCAAATTTCGCCAATTTCAAGCAGGCGCAGCTGGGTTTGGAGGTTCAGGAAGAAACGCTGCATGCCCGCAAGCTGGAACTGGAATTTGAGGCCAAGAGGCTTTATTACGGCTTGCTTTTGGCTTATGAAACCGAACGCATCGCGCAGCAATTAGTCAGCCAGGCGCAATCACATTATGAAGATGTAAAAAACAAATTTAGCCAGGGAACAGCTTCAAAATTTGACCTTCTTCAGTCAAAAGTCCAGGTTTCAAAACTAATGCCTGAGCTGGTCAAGGCAAAAAATGCCATTGATTCGATTATGGCTGATTTAAAAAAGCTGCTTTCTTTGAAGATGCAGGATTACATAACGGTAAAAGAAAAGCTGGCGTATTCGCCGATAGAAATCAACGAAGGAGAGTTCTTAAAAAATGCTTATATGAACAGGCCGGAGATGATTTTAAAATCCCTTGGCATTAATATCAGCAAATGGCAGATTGAAATGGCAAAGGCAGGAGGCCGTCTGCAGGTTAGCGCTGGACTTGATTATAGTTATAGGTCAAATAATCCGGGTAATATGTTTAATAACAGGCACAGTAATTGGAGTGCGGGCTTCAGCGTAACCATTCCCGTATTTGATGGTTTTTCTACAAAGGCAAAAGTTGAAGAGGCAAAGGCGCGTTATGCGCAGGCAGGTTTAGATAAAGAAAATTTAAGCGACCAGATAGCGGTTGACATCAAAAAGGCTTGCCTTGATTTGAATCAGGCGCTCTCGATTATTGACGCCTCGAAAGATAATATCGAAGAGGCAAAGGAGGCGTTAAAGATCGCCCAGGTAAGTTTCGATAATGGCGAAGGGACTAATATCGATATACTGGACACGCAGGTGACTTTGAGTCAAATAGAAAAAAATTATTCGGAAGGTATTTATGATTATCTAATGGCAAAGGCATTTTTGGAGAGGTCCGTTGGTCAAGGTTTTAAAGGAGAGGAAAAAAATGAAAAAAAAGATTAGGATGATTATGATTATTACGCTTGCGGCAATAGTTGCACCGGCACTATTTTTTTATATCCGCGAAAAAGAAAATGGGCACAATAAAAAGATTAAGGTTTCAGGAAACATTGAAGCGACAGATATACGCTTATCTTTTAGAGTCGGCGGCAAGATAAGCCAGCTGCTGACGGATGAAGGCAAAGTCATAAAAACAGAGGATGTACTTGCCAGATTAGAAACAGATGAGTTAACAAAGGTAAAAGACGAGGCTGAAGCATCCCTGAAAGCGGCAGAGGCTCAGTATGCGCTGGATAAGGCTGATTCTGACCGCGCAGAAAATCTTTTTCAAGCAGGTTCTATCTCCGCCCAAAAACGCGATTTCGCTAAGACAAAAGCTGACGCTGATAGAGCAAATGTCGAAGCGCTCAAGGCAATACTGGACCTGGCGAATACGAGATTGGGATTTGCGGATTTAACCTCGCCCATCGATGGCTTTGTGCTGGTGAAGAGCGCGGAAGCGGGAGAGGTTGTGCAGATGGGTTCTACAATTTTTACGGTAACTAATCTGCATGATATATGGCTGACCGCGTATATTAATGAAACCGATTTAGGCAGAGTTAAACTCAATCAGACTGCTGACATCAGAACAGATACTTATCCGAATAAAGTTTATAAAGGACGAATTTCTTTTATTTCTCAGGAAGCAGAGTTCACTCCTAAACAAATTCAGACTACCGAAGAACGGGTAAAACTTGTCTATCGGATTAAGATTAAGGTAGATAATACGAATCTGGAGCTCAAGCCCGGCATGCCGGCAGACGGATATATTATTGAATAATAATGATAAATTATGATTACCATAAAAGCGCGAGGGTTAACGAGGAAATTTGATTCTGTTACTGCCGTTGATAATTTAAATCTGGAAATTGAAGAGGGGGAAATTTTCGGCCTGGTCGGGCCGGACGGCGCAGGGAAAACAACCATCATGCGGCTTTTAACGGGCATACTGGAGCCGACTTCGGGCGAGGCTTGGGTTTACGGTAAACATATTGTGAAAGAATCGGAAACCCTCAAAGATTATATCGCCTATATGTCCCAGCGCTTCGGGCTTTATGGAGACCTGACGGTTATGGAGAATTTAAATTTTTATGCGGATATTTTTGGTGTTCCAATTAAGGAAAGAGCAAGCAGAATTGACAGACTTATGGATTTTAGCGGCCTTGCACCTTTTAAAAAGAGGCTTGCCCGGGATCTCTCCGGAGGGATGAAACAAAAATTAGGGCTTAGCTGCGCTTTTATACATACCCCAAAGATCCTTTTTCTTGATGAACCCACCAGCGGCGTAGACCCTGTATCAAGAAGAGATTTCTGGCAGATACTTTATCAACTCCTTAAAGAAAAAGTAACGATATTATTCTCTACCTCTTATTTAGACGAGGCAGAACGTTGTAAAAGAGTGGGTCTTATTCATAAGGGGAAGCTCCTTAAATGCGATTTCCCCGTCAATATCAGGAAGGAACGCCAAGCAAAAACTCTGGAAGAAGCTTTTATTTCGATAATAAATGAATATGAACCCAAATAACGATATCGCAGTAAGGGTTGAGAAATTAGAAAAGAAGTTTGGAGATTTTACAGCGGTTGACCGGATTAGTTTTGAAGTTAAGAAAGGCGAGATATTCGGTTTCTTAGGCCCTAACGGCGCAGGAAAATCCACGACCATAAGAATGCTCTGCGGAATTCTGACGCCTACATCCGGAATCGGGAATGTGAGCGGTTATGATATTAACCGCCAGCAGGAATTAATAAAACAGAATATCGGTTATATGTCTCAGAAATTTTCCTTATATGAAGACTTAACTGTGGAAGAAAATATCGATTTTTACAGCGGTATTTACAAAGTTCCGAAAAAAGTAAGGAAGGCTCGCGAAGACTGGATTATCAAGATGGCAGGGATTGAGGCATTCAGGTCGCATTTAACAGGCACTCTGTCAGGAGGGTGGAAGCAGAGGCTGGCATTGGGATGCGCGCTAATTCATGAACCCAAAATAATTTTTTTAGATGAGCCTACCTCGGGTATAGATCCTATTGCCAGGAATAATTTCTGGAAGCTGATAAAAGAAATGGCAAAACAAGGTGTTACTGTATTTGTCACCACGCATTATATGGATGAGGCCCAGAATTGCGATCGCCTCGCGTTTATTTATAGAGGGGATATTATTGCGATAGGAACTCCGGAAGGTTTAAAAGCAGAGTGCATGAAAGAGGATGTTTTGAGAATATCCGTGCCCAACCCTGAAGAATGGATTGAAAAATTAGAGAAGTTAGAATCCGTAAAAGAGGTGGCGCTCTTCGGCACTGTTTTACATGGGATTGTAAAGGATGGGCGCCAAGCAACGCCGGCCATTACCAAATTATTTGCCCAGGAGGGAATTAAAGATTATTCAATAGAGAAAATCAAGGCGTCTTTAGAGGATGTTTTTGTTTCCCTTATTGAATTTTACGATGAGGCAGGAGGGTTCTGTGGACTCCGCCCCTCCTAAAATGAATTATCGATATTTTGTAAAAAATGTAAAAAATGAATTGATTTGTATTAGATATATAACTTATTTAATTTTAATAACAGGAGGGGCGGGGTGAACCTGAAAAGAGTTAGCGCCATAACCAAAAAAGAATTCATCCAGATAGTGCGCGATTACAGAAGCTTAGGGCTGGCAATTTTTAATCCCATTCTTTTACTTTGCCTGTTCGGTTTTGCCCTCTCTCTCGATGTTAATAATGTCCCCTTAGTTATTTGGAACCAGGATAAATCGCAGGCCTCCACTGATTTTGTCATGAATTTCAAAAATTCGCAATACTTTAAAATCGTAGGTTTTCTCGATAACTATACACAACTGCAGAATTATATCGATAGAAGAAAAGCGCTTATGGCCATGGTGATACCGAAGGATTTCTCGAAATATATCCAGTCGAATCAACCGGCTCCGGTGCAGCTGTTAGTTGACGGAAGCGATTCTAACACTGCAACCATTGCCATGGGATACGTTAACTCCGTTGTAGCAAAATACAACGTAAAATTTATCGAGGATTCCATATCAAAATTAGGTATTAACAATCTTTCACCCATAGATTTAAAACCAAGGGTTTGGTTCAACGAAGATTTAAAAAGCAAGAATTATGTTATTCCTGGCCTGATCGCCGTGATTATGATGATGATTGCTGCCCAGCTTACCTCTATAACAGTAGCCAGGGAATGGGAAAGAGGCACAATGGAACAGTTGATTTCGACACCTATCAGGCGGGGAGAGCTTATCTTGGGTAAATTCATACCATATTTTGTGATTGGATTCTTTGATCTGTTGGTTGCTGTTACAATGGCGCAGTTTGTTTTTACGGTTCCTTTAAGGGGCAGTTTAATCTTGCTGCTTATTTTGAGCAGCATTTTTCTTGCTGGGGCATTGGCGCAGGGGTTGTATTTTTCAATTTTCGCTAAAAATCAACGCCTGGCAACGCAGCTGACACTTCTTACCACATTCCTGCCGACTTTCATGCTTTCCGGATTTGTCTATCCAATTTATAATATGCCCAAAGTTATACAGCTAATCACCTATGTGTTTCCTGCGCGTTATTTTATTACCATACTTAAAGGAATTTATTTAAAAGGCGATGGATTGAATATCTTGTGGTTACAAGTATTGTTTTTATCACTGTTTGCGTTTATGATGATGTTTTTTGCCTATCGGCGATTTAAAAAAAAGGTTACCTGAAAAGGTGCTTTAATGTTTGAGCGTATACAGACCATCCTGATTAAAGAATTCAAGCAGGTCTTCCGCGACCCGCGGATGAAGACAATGATTTTTATTGGTCCGGTGCTCCAGGTGCTCATTTTTGGTTATGCTGCCACTACCGACGTAAAAAATATCCCCACTGCGATATATGATTTAGACAGCACTCCCGAGAGCCGCGATGTAATCAGGGCGTTTTCTTATTCAAAATATTTTAAGATAAAAAATTATGTCTATAGCGATAAAGAAGAAAAAGAATTAATTGATAAATCTTTGGTGAGTGTTGTGCTGCGTTTTAACCATGGATTTGGCCGGGACCTGGAAGGTAATAAAGGAGCGCAAATACAGCTGATCGTTGACGGGACGGATTCTAATACCGCCGGCATCGCATTGTCTTATGCCGCTAAGATTATCCAAAAATATTCTTACTCGGTCTTACAAAACCGCGCAAATATAGTTTTAAAACAGGCGCTGGCATTTCCAAGTGTGGATTTAAGGGACCGCGCCTGGTTTAACGAGAACCTAAAGTCAAGAGATTATTTCATCCCGGGCGTCATCGCCATGTTAGTGACAGTTACTTCGCTTCTTTTGACCGCGCTAGCCATCGTAAGAGAAAAAGAGATTGGCACTATGGAACAGCTGTTGGTTAGTCCGATTAAGCCCATTGAGTTTATCCTGGGCAAGCTCGCCCCATTTGCCGTGCTCAGTTTCATCGACCTTACCTTTATCGCAGCTATAGGAGTACTCTGGTTTAAGATTCCCATAAGAGGTAGCATACTATTGCTGGTCGGTTCAACCTGTATCTATTTATTGACTACTTTGGGAGTAGGATTATTTATTTCAACCATATGTTCGACGCAGCAAGAAGCCGCGATGTCTATGGCCCTATTCTTAATGCCGGTGAATTTACTTTCGGGATTTATGTTCCCCATAACCAGCATGCCCACGGTAATGCAATATCTTACTTATCTTAACCCTTTAAGATATTACCTAGAAATTTTAAGAGGAATATTTTTGAAAGGGATCGGCATCCGTATTCTCTGGCCGCAGATACTGGCTCTTTTGATTATAGGAACAAGCGTCATTACTCTGAGTTCTTTAAGGTTCCATAAAAGGCTCTAAGTTTCAAGTATCGGTTTGTGTAACTTTTATCTTCCATTTCCTGCGTTTTCTTGCTATACTTTTTCTGGCTACCGTCAGGCCCCGTATAATCCCGTAGGGATTTTTACGGGCCAGGCCCCGCATACTACGGGGCAGGCAGGGATTTTTATCGTTGAGTTTTTCGCCACAATACTTGTCGCCACAAGACATGGCGACCTGTCGATTATTGTGGCAGGGTGAAGCCGCCTTCTTTGCGGCGGAAATCTGCGGAATCATAGAGAAAGAGCCTTAGAGAAGTCTCTCATGAAAAAGTTTGCGCATGTCTATTATTCCGGCAGGGTTCAGGGGATAGGATTCAGGTTTACTGCTCAGCGTATCGCCGAAGAATTAGGTGTTTGCGGCTGGGTTAAGAATCTTGACGATGGCAGGGTTGAAATATTAGCTCAGGCAGGCGAAGACAAATTAAAAGATTTCCTTGCGCAGATTAATAGCGCCTTGAGTAGCTATATTCAAGATATACAAACCGACTGGGGGCCTGCTACGGGCGAGTTCCGCAACTTCGGAGTAAGGTTCTAAATGCAGGATATTAAAAAGACAATAGAAGCCCTAAGAGCAGAAATCCGCCGCCATGACTACCTCTATTATGTTTTAAGCCAGCCGAATATTTCCGATAAAGAATACGATTCCTTGATCTCTAAACTAAAGAAGCTTGAGGATGAAAACCCTAAGTTTAAATCCAATGATTCCCCTACTATGCGTGTTGCCGACGGTATTCTGGAAGGTTTTAATAAAGTTAAGCATCGGCAGAAAATGCTTTCCCTTGAAAACACTTATTCTTTTGAAGAGTTAAGAGAATGGGTTGAGCGGGTGCATAAGGGTTTAGGGGAGAATGAGAAAATAGAGTATGTAGTTGAGCTTAAGATTGATGGGGTAAGCGCAAATCTTACCTTTAAGCAGGGTAGTTTGGTTATGGGTTTAACTAGAGGAGACGGTGAGGCAGGAGAGGATGTCACGCAAAATTTAAGGACTATCCGGGCCATACCTTTAAAGTTATTAGGTGATAATATTCCTGAGTTTATTGAAATACGCGGTGAAGTCTATATGGATAGGGTTGAATTTATTAAATTAAATAAAGAGCGGGAGAATGAGGGCGAAGTTTTATTCGCTAATCCCCGCAATGCCGCCAGTGGTTCTTTAAAACTTCTTGATTCCGTTCTTATGCATAAGCGTAGGCTTAGTTTCTTTGCGCATTCTTTAGGTGAATTTTCCCGCCATAGCGGGATCCCGCCAGGGGCGGGAAAAGGCACAAAGATTAAAACCCACTGGGAGTTTTTGGGCAAGTTAAAGGAGTGGGGTGTGCGTAGCAATATGCACGCTAAGCTTTGCCGGAGTTTAGATGAAATAATTAAGTATTGCAATCTTTGGGAGAAGAAACGCGAGAAGTTGACTTATGATATAGACGGCATAGTGGTAAAAGTTAATGATATTTCGCAGGAGGCAAGGCTAGGCACTACTTTAAAGAGCCCGCGTTGGGCAGTGGCTTATAAATTTCCCGCGCGGCAGGCAACTACCGAGGTCTTAAAGATAAATGTTGATGTAGGCAGGACCGGAGTGATAACTCCTACCGCAGAGCTTCTACCGGTAGAATGCGCGGGAGTAACTATCCGTCACGCAACCTTGCATAATTTTGATGAGATAAAACGTCTGCATATAAAAGTCAAAGACCGCGTCTTGATTGAACGGGCGGGTGAAGTCATCCCAAAGGTAATTAAGGTTGTAGAATCTAAGGGGGGACAGGAATTTAAGATACCCAAAAAATGTCCGGCCTGTTCCGGCAAGGTGATTAAAGAAAAAGAAGAGGATGTTGCCTATCGTTGTATTAACCCTTCGTGCCCGGCACAACTTGAGAGGGGGATCTTTCATTTCGCATCACGCGCGGCCATGGATATTGAAGGGATGGGCGAATCAGTCATAGCGCAATTAGTAAAGTTAAAGTTGGTAAATAACTTTGCGGATATTTATAAATTAAGCCAAGCAGATTTAGAAAAATTAGATTTATTTAAAGAGAAGAAGATAAATAACTTACTTTTGGCAATTCAGAAGAGCAAGGCGCGTTCACTATCAAGGCTTGTCTATGCCTTAGGTATCCGTCACGTAGGAGAGAAAGCTGCTTTTGTCCTGGCAGAAAGATTCAGGGCTTTAGATAATTTATTAAAGGCAAAAAGAGAAGATTTAGATAATATATATGAGGTGGGTGTGATTATTGCCGGTTCAGTCATAGATTATTTTTCTCAGAGCCAGACTAAGGAGATGATTGAAGGTTTAAGGAGGGCAGGAGTAAATTTTAAGCAAGAAGGTGTTGTGCTTAAAAATACCCCTTTAACCGGAAAATCATTAGTTTTTACCGGAGAGTTGAAAACCTATAGCCGCCTTGAAGCCGAGGAATTAGTGCGTAAACTCGGAGGCAATCCAACTTCTTCGGTTAGTAAGAGTACGGATTTTGTGGTAGCGGGAGATAATCTTGGGTTGAAATATAAAAAGGCTAAAAAAATAGGGGTTAAGATTATTAACGAAAGAGAATTTTCCGCCATGATTCATAGCGGAAAGGGGATGCTTAAATAGACTGGCAAACTGTTAAACTGTCATATGGTTAAATTGTTTTTAAACAGTTTAGCAATTTAGCAGTTTAACAATAAATCTATGGGAGAATTTATATGAGAAATCATAAACTTTTGTTAATTTTTTGTTTTTTGTTTCTAGTTTTGACTTTGTTAGGTTGCGAGGCCTTCGTGCGTAAGTTTACGCGTAAATCCAAAAAAGAAAAGGCCCCGGAAGAAATGGTATTATCTCCCGAAGAGTGGAAGGGCCCTAAAATGACCAAAGAAGAGATGTACAGGCAGTATTATACCTTTTGGAAGTCTTGGCAGGATGAGCTAATCAATGCCTTATCTCAGGGTATGTCTTTAAAGAAGAGGGATGATTGCGCAGGGCAGGTAGTTAAGAATCTTTTAGGGATGAGGGCGATGTTAAATGAGACCAAGCAAAAGCAGCTGGATGTCTATTTAAAACAGGTGAATAGTTTGACCAGCGCGATTAAATCCGATATCTATGGCGCTTCCAATAATTCTAATCGTCAAACTGCTGAGAGGGTAAGAAGAAACATATTACAGAGTTTTTCTTACGGCGATATTAAAAACGATTTAATATGATTTTAGAGACAGTTCTTGTAGGGCCGATGGGAGTTAATTGCTATGTTTTGGCGTCCAAAGAAGGTTCCCGGGCTATAATTATTGACCCTGGTGATGAGGGGCGTAAAATTCGGCAGGTATTAGATAGGCATAACTTAGAGCCGGGTTTTATTATCAATACCCACGGCCATTATGACCATATCGGAGCGGATAATAAGTTTGACGTAGCAGTCTATGTGCATAAGCTTGATGCACCTCTATTAAAAGAACCGATGCTTAACCTCTCCGGTTTATTTTCTTTGCCTTATGTGGTTAAGTCCAAGATAAAGTTTTTAGAAGACGGCGAGATTATTACGTTAGACGATATCAGGCTAAGGGTAATACATACGCCGGGGCATACCCCGGGAGGAATTACTTTATTGTTAGAGAAGCCGGTAGATAAAATTGCCTTTACCGGGGATACATTATTTTGTTCTGGAATGGGCCGTTTTGATTTGGCTGGTGGTAATGAAAAGTTGTTAATTAAATCCATACGGGAAAGGCTCTTTACCTTGCCGCTTGAAACTAGAATTTATCCCGGGCACGGCCCTGCTTCTACAATAGGAGAAGAGAAGAAGAACCCCGCACCTTTATAGATATTCAAGGAAATAAAAAGATGAATATGCCAAAGGTGCGGGATTCAAGTAGTTTAAAAGGCATTAGATTTAAAAAGATGAATATTCTAGAAGGTGCGGGATGAAAGAGCTAATTGATACATTTCTTAATTATCTTTCGGTTGAGCGCGGGTTATCCAATAATACGATTATCGCTTACCGTGAAGATTTAAATAAGTATTTAGATTTTATGGAAAAGAACCATATTGAAGTTTTATCCAAAATCGCCAAAGATAATATTACAGATTTTATGCTTAGCCAAAGAGATGATGGAATTGCCCCTAATTCCGTAGCCAGAAGATTGGCGGCGATAAGGATGTTCCACAGGTTTCTAGCCCGCGAGAGAATCCTGAAAACTGATCCCAGCACTTTAATAGACTCTCCTAAATTATGGAAGAGGGTCCCTGATACCCTTACGGTAAATGAGGTCGAGGCTTTAATCGTCCAGCCGGATGCGCGGGATAGGCAAGGGATAAGAGACCGGGCAATATTAGAGACGCTTTATGCTACAGGTATGCGTGTATCCGAGGCAGTGAACTTAAAAAAAGATAATGTAAATTTAGATATCGGTTTCTTGCGTTGTGTTGGCAAGGGGAATAAAGAGAGGATTATACCCTTAGGCAAGAAGGCGATAGTCAGCATAACCAGGTATTTTAAGGCCTCAAGGCCTAAGTTTCTTAAAGATAAGCAATCGGAGTTTCTCTTTGTTAGCCGTTTTGGGAAAAAAATTTCACGGCAATCTTTCTGGAAGCTCATTAAGAAATATGCAAAACTGGCGCGTATTAAGAAACCGATTAAGCCGCATACCTTTAGGCATTCTTTTGCCACGCATCTTTTAGAGCGTGGAGCGGATTTGCGTTCCGTCCAAGAGATGCTTGGGCATGCGGATATCTCTACAACTCAGATTTATACGCATATCAATAAAGATAGATTGAAAAGTGTTCATAAGCAGTTTCATCCAAGGCCGTAAACTGATAGGCTGTAAGAAGCGGAAATATGAGTAGCCGAGGTTTAAACCTCGGCTGCCGGCAGAGATGTAAGGAAGGAGTATTGAAGATTTTAAGTAAAATACCGGAAGAATTAAGAAGTCTAATAAATAAGCTGCACAAGCAGGCCTTAGCAGAAAATTTAAAGGTTTATCTTGTAGGCGGGTTTGTGCGCGATCTCATTTTGAGAGTTAAGAATCTGGATCTGGATATAGTTATTGAAGGAGATGGTATAAAGTTTGCGGAAAGATTCGCCATGCCCTTCGGGGTTAAACTTACCGCGCACAGGCAATTCGGCACAGCCACGGTTTTGTTAAAATCCGGGCTTAAGGTTGATTTCTCAAGCGCCAGAAAAGAATCATACCCTAAGCCCGCGCATTTACCGATAGTTTCTTATGGGTTATTAAGAGATGATTTATTCCGTCGGGATTTCACTATTAATGCCATGGCTATAAGCTTATCCGATGGGTCCCTTGTTGATTATTTTGACGGTAGGGGCGATTTAGTTAATAAAAAAATACGCGTTTTGCATGATTTAAGTTTTAAGGATGATCCTACCCGGATATTAAGGGCAGTGCGTTTTGAGCAAAGATATGATTTTAATATAGAACCCAAGACGCTTAAACTGCTTAAGGAAGCGGGTAAGCTTAAGATGTTAGAGAAGGTTCATCCGCACAGGATGCGGGATGAGCTAATTTTAGTTTTAAAAGAGGGCAATCCTTTAAAAGAAATTAGGCGGATAAAACAGTTGGCGGGTTTTAAGTTTATTCATCCTAATCTTAATGTCTCAGTAAAAACTTATTCGTATTTTAAGTCTTTAGAAAAAGAGGTTAAATGGTTTAATAAAAATTACCCTCAACGCAGAAGTTTAGATACTTGGTTAATTTATCTCATGGGATTACTGGATTCTCTTAATGCCGGGGCAATCAGGAATGTTTGCGAAAAATTCGGGCTGCGCAAGGGAGAAAAGAAGAGGTTGTCAAGCTATAAACAGATTACGCATAAGTTCATCGTTGATTTAAGTAATTCTAAAGTTAAGCCGTCTAGGATATTTGCTTCATTAGAGCCGTTAAGTTATGAGACGATTATTTCCTTAAGGGCAAAATACAATAATCCCGTATTTAAGCGGCACATTGCGGATTTCTTAGAGATTTATAACGGTATGCGTATTTTTGTTTCGGGGAACGATTTGCATGGGCTGGGATTAGTTCCTGGGCCGCAGTATCAGAAAATATTCGCGCAGGTCCTAAATGCCAAGCTTAACGGAGAAGTTAAAGATAAAAGAGAGGAATTATCCCTGATCAGGGAATTATTAAACAAAAGGCACCCAATTCTAAGAGGATGAATTGGTGCCCATAACCATGGGAGTTAGTTAAGATGTCAAGACAGGATAAGGTAGGGGAGGCAATCAGGCAGGAAGCGAGCATTATAATACATGATAAGTTAAAAGATCCGCGCTTAGGATTTATAACCATTACTCGTGTCGAGATGACCCATGACTTAAGGTTCGCTAAAATATTTTTTAGCGTATTGGGTAATGAAGAGGCTTATAAAAAGACTAAGGAAGCCTTGAATTCCTCTATGGGGTTTGTGCGTAGATTAGTCGCCCGGAGGTTGAATTTAAGGTTTGCTCCGGAGATCGCCTTTTACGAGGACAGGTCTACTGAGTATAGCGTGCACATTGAAGAGATTTTAAATAAAATAAAAGAGTCTGATAAATCTTGCCCTTCCCCTAATGAAGCGGCCGGAGGGGACGGAAATGAGAAAGAAGGCGCGGGGTAAATATGAAAGAAGGTGCGGGGTGGACAAGGCAAGCCTAAAAAAAGTTGTCGCAGCAATAAAAAGGTATAAGCGCTTCTTAATTACAACACATACTTCTCCTGAGGGCGATGCAATTGGTTCGGAATTAGCGTTTTATCATCTCTTAAGGAAACTCGGTAAAACCGCAGTTGTTATCAACGAAAGCCATTTTCCTGCAGAGCTTAATTTTCTTCCCGGGAAAGAAAGGATAGTAGTTTATAAGCCCAATCTTAAGAAGATTGGTTTTGACTGTATGGTTGTCTTAGATTGTTCTGATTTGAATCGCGCGGGCCAGGTGTGTAAGTTAAACAAAGGTAATAAGCCCGTAATAAATATAGACCACCATATAAGTAACAATAATTTTGGCATTGTGAATTTGGTTGATGCTGGGGCATCTTCTGCCTCTGAAGTGGTTTATAGCCTATATAAAGAGATGCGCGTGCCTTTTGATAAAGATTCAGCGCTGGTTTTGTATGTTGGTATGATGACTGACACCGGTTCATTCCGTTATTCCAATACCTCGGGTTTTACTCATAAGGCGGTAGGGGAGTTGATGCGTTTTGGTTTTGATGTTCGCAGGACCTATAGTAATATTTATGAGAGTATCCCGTTCGCGGGTACACAATTATTAATTAAAATCCTTTCCAATGTTCATCTTACGGCCAAAGGCAGAATTGCCTGGGTTGAGGTTCCGGCTAAATCCTTAAGGCATAAAAAACTATCTTTTGACCTCTCAGAGCAGATTTTAAGTTTTATCCGGGTAATAAAAGATACGCAGGTTGTGGCGCTTTTCAGGGAGAACCTGGGTGCTAAAAAAGAAATCCACTTTAATTTAAGGTCTAACGGCATAGTTGATGTAAATAAAATTGCTCAAGTATTTGGCGGCGGAGGGCATAAAAGCGCCTCCGGCTGCACCATGGCTGGTAAGCTTTCTGAAGTGCGCCGCAAAGTCATCGCCAATATCCGTCACAATCTAAAATACCTTACCGCAATCGCACCGCGGGGGTGCGAATAGGTTAATAAGAATGAAAATCATCTATGGCGTAAATAAGATTAAGAAATTTAAGAAACCCGTAGCGGCGATAGGGGTTTTTGATGGCGTGCATCGCGGGCACAAGGAGATACTTGAAAGCGCAGTAAGAAAGGCGCGCGAGATTAAAGGGACGAGTATTGCCGTAACCTTCTGGCCGCATCCGCAGAAAGAAGAAAGCGTTTATTCGCTTGAGCATAGATTGCGGCTTATTGCTGAATTAGGCATTGATGTATGCGTAGTGATTAATTTTAGCAGGCACTTTGCTAGGATTAAGGCGCAAGATTTTATAAAAGATATTTTGGTTGATAAAATATGCGCAGAATATATTTATGTGGGAAGGAATTTTAAGTTCGGTAAGAATACTGGAGGAAATCTCGCTCTCTTAAATAATTTAGGCAAGATTTATGGTTTTAAGGTAAGAAGCCTTAACATTATTAAGGCGCGGGGCAGGCCTATAAGCAGTACATTAATTCGCAGCTTGATAAGAAGAGGTAAGATTGAAGAGGCGCAAAGATTATTATGCCGCCCGGTAAGTATACTCGGGACGGTTATAAAAGGAACAGCATTAGGCAGGATATTGGGTTTTCCGACGGCGAATATAGATCCGCATCAGGAGGTAATTCCAGCGGCGGGAATTTATGCCGTAAGGATAATCCTTGGGCATAATAAATTAAAAGGCGCCTGTTACATTGGGACAAGGCCAACCATCGGTAGAGAGAACAAGAGGACGAATGTTGAGGCGCATATATTCAATTTTAATAAAAATATCTACGGAAAATATTTAGAGATACAATTTGTAAAAAGAATCCGGCTGGACAAAAAATTCGCTAACCTTACGAGTTTGTCCAAACAGATCAGAAAAGACGTCTCAACCGTCAAGAAAATCCTGAATTAACGCTGCCTCCGGCGTTTAGCGTTAATTCATCCTGCACTATGTGCAGGATCTCTCCTTTTCATCAGTAAAAACACCACAATAGCTGGTAATTTCAAGCCAGGATATCCACTACTCCTTGTTTTATAACAAGTTAGGTAAATTTTCCTCTTGACAAAAGGGAGTATTTTATCTATACTTGGGCTACTGAGTGGATGAAAGTGGGGTAAAGTGGTTGAGGCCGTAAGGCCGAAACCACCCCGCACCTTTTTAGTATTCAAGTATTTTTATTTAAAACGTGAATAAATAAAAGGTGCGGGATAAATTCGCACAGACAAAGAAGAATAACGAGGAGATTGATACTTGACAGAAAAAATGTCAAGTATCAAGTGTTCATTTATGTTCTATGGCGAGTATCTGCACTCTATAGACCGGAAAGGCCGCCTGATATTACCTGCCAAATTTCGTGAGGTTGCCAAAGCGTATTTCATTGAAAAATTCTTTATAACCCGTGGTTTGGATACCTGTCTTTTTATGTTCAGTGAAGAGGAATGGAAAGCGCAGGAAGGCAAATTTAAGGCTATTTCTTTCACTAAGGCGGAATCGCGTAAATTTAACCGCCTTTATTTTTCCGGGGCCGTGGAGATAAATGTTGATACGCAGGGAAGAATCCTCTTGCCGCAATATTTAAAGGATTTCGCCCAGATTAAGAAGGATGTGGTTATCATCGGTGTTTCTAACAGGATTGAAATCTGGGCTAAGGATAAATGGACTGAGTTTTACGAAAATTCTAAGCAATCCTTTGAAGAGATTGCCGAGAAACTGATGGATGCCTAATATAAAATTTCACACTCCCGTGATGCTGCGGGAGGTTTTAGATTATTTAGATTTAAGGCCGGGCAAGATAATAGTGGATGCGACATTAGGGACCGCCGGCCATGCCGAGAAGATACTAGAGCGGATTCTCCCCGGAGGAAGGCTTATCGGCATTGACCGCGATGAAGAATCTCTATCTATCGCGCGGGAAAGGCTGAATAAATTCGGGCCTGCTTGCGAATTAGTCCATGGTAATTTCGCGGATGTAGATATGCTCTTAGAGAAATTAAAAGTCACTAAAGTTGATGGTGCACTCTTTGACTTAGGTATTTCTTCTGTCCAGCTTCAGGATGCCGCGCGCGGTTTTAGTTTTCAAAACGAGGGGCCGTTAGATATGCGTATGGACAAAGATAGTTATGTATCGGCGTATGACTTAGTGAATAACTTAAACGAAGAAGAGCTTTCTACCTTGCTTTGGAACTTCGGAGAGGAGAGATGGCATAACCGCATCGCGCGCTTATTGGTTAGGGAGAGAGAAAGGCAGCCTATTACCACCACCTTAGAGCTGGCTGATATCGTATCCAAATCCATACCTTCGAGATACCGTTATCGGCACTACTGTATACACTCGGCAACCCGGACATTTCAGGCATTGCGTATTGCCGTAAACAGGGAACTGGAGATATTAGAGGCCGCAGTTAATAAAACCATTGCAATTTTAGAGAGAAAAGCTAGAATATGCGTTATTTCATTTCATTCCTTGGAAGATAGGGTAATAAAGTTTGCGTTCCGTAAGGCGCAGGCCGACGGATTAATAGATATAGTAACCCCTAAACCTTTAACTCCGGCTCAGCCTGAAGTAGCGGCTAATCCGGCAAGCCGCTCCTCAAAGTTGAGGGTGGCAGAAAGAATATAACGCTATGAGGCTAAATAAATTCTTATCCTCCATTATTTTTGTTACTCTTTTTTCGGTGCTTTATGTTTATCAGCAGAGTGAAATTGTGCGTCTGGCTTACGCAGAGGAAAAACAACATATAGCCTTTCAGGAGTTATTGGATAGAAATAGTGTCTTAAGGTATAATATTGAAAAGAATTGTTCATTAATTAATATCGGGAACACTTTGTTCGGCCGTTCGGATTTCCAGATGCCGGATAAATATCAGTTAGTAAGATTAGTGCCTACTAATGCAGGCGCAACTTTTGTTAAAGCGGCAGGTAATAAGGAAACTTTATTATCGCGTATTTTTGGCCTTAACAAACAAGCAGAAGCAAAGACTATCAATCCATAGATTTTTTTAATTAAAACTTAATGTGTATATAAGTAATTATCGCCGAAAGTGCAAGGCGGTATTCCTGGTTTTTCTTCTTTCCTTAATCCTCTGTATTTTTAGGCTCCTCTATATTCAAATCTTTCGCTCAAATTATCTGGCGGATATTGCCAAAAAACAGCACACCCTTTTCGTAGAACTGGAGCCATTTCGCGGCGTAATTTATGATTGTAACTTTAAGCCACAAACTCTTAACTTCCCCGCGGATTCACTTTACGCCTCCCCAAACATGATGAAGGCTCAGGATAAAGAAGAAGCCATTATTCAGTTATCGGGTATATTAAATTTAAGCAATGATTATTTAAGGAATAGATTGTCCCGCAAGAAGGCTTTTATTTGGCTTGCGCGCAAGATAAGCCCGGAACAGGCGCAGGCAATCAAGAAATTAAAGATTGAAGGTTTGGGTTTCTTAAGGGAGAGCAAGCGAAGTTATCCTAATGCTTATTTGGCCAGCCAGATTATAGGATTTGCCGGGCTTGATAATACAGGTTTAGAGGGTATTGAACTTTATTTGGATAAATATCTAAGAGGCGGGGAGGGTTGGGGAATATTCTTGCGGGATGCGCGGCAGAAGCGGTTAGATATTTACGAAAAGTTGGTTTTGCCTAAAGACGGAATGGATATTGTTTTAACTATTGATCAGGTAATTCAGTATATCGCGGAGAGAGAATTAGATAAGGCGTTTAAAATCCATCATGCCAGAGGCGCAAGCATCATTGTTATGGATCCGCATACCGGCAGGATACTGGCTATGGCTAACCGGCCTACCTATGATTTAAATGAATATAAGACGGTCAGTAAAGACCAGTGGCGTAATCGCGCAATATGCGATTTATTTGAGCCGGGTTCGGCATTTAAGATTGTTACCGCCTCTGCCGCTTTGGAGGAGAAGAGGATAACCGAAGAGGACAAAATATTCTGTGAGAATGGCGCTTATCGCGTGGCTAACCATATTTTGCATGATCATGCTCCGCATGGATGGCTTACTTTTAGGGAGGTAATTGAGGAGTCAAGTAATATCGGCACCACTAAAGTTGCCCAGATGCTTGGGCCCCAAATAGTCTATAAATACGTAAGGTTATTCGGGTTTGGTTCTAAACTAGGGATTGACCTGCCGGGAGAAATATCCGGAATGATTAAGG
The DNA here is from genome assembly GCA_002774445.1 of Candidatus Omnitrophica bacterium CG08_land_8_20_14_0_20_41_16. Lineage (GTDB taxonomy): Bacteria > Omnitrophota > Gorgyraeia > Gygaellales > Profunditerraquicolaceae > Sherwoodlollariibacterium > Sherwoodlollariibacterium unditelluris. The sequence continues at coordinate 19,632 of PEYI01000013.1, forward strand.
AGCCGCGGTTTTGGTCTAAGACATCTATAGGCGCTGTGCCGATAGGCCAGGAAGTGGGGGTAACTGCCCTTCAGTTAGCCAGCGCGCTCTCTGTAATTGCCAATGGCGGGCAATTGATGAGGCCTTATATTATAAGTGAGATCCGCACGAAGCAGGGAGAGGTTATTAAGCGAGCCTCGCCTTTTTTAATCCGCAAGGTTATTTCTTTAGAGACTGCGGCACGTATCTCTAAGATACTTACCGGCGCAGTTGAAGAGGGGACAGGGAGGATGGCGCGGATCCCCGGGTTTACCTGCGCCGGAAAGACCGGGACTGCCCAGAAATTAGAGGCTAACGGGGCATACTCGCATAATAAATTTGTTGCTTCTTTTATCGGCTTTGCCCCGGCAGAAGACCCAGTAGTGACAATTGTGGTTTCTGTAGATGAGCCGCATCCTTATTATTTCGGAGGCGTGGTAGCTGCTCCGGTATTTAGAAATGTTGCTGTGGATGTGGTAAGGTACTTAAAGACAAAACAGGCCGTGGATAGTCAAATGAATTCAAATGCGAATAAAAGATATCATTAGGTTAATTCTGCTCCATAAAATTAACGGCATAAGTTGCGATTCTAAGGCCGTAAAAGAAGGTTTTGTTTTTGTGGGTATAAAGGGGGTTAAAGAAGACGGGAGCAAATTTATTGACGAGGCGATATCACAAGGCGCAAAGTTTATAGTTTGCGATTCCAGGTTTAAAAGGCGAGACTTAAAAAATATCTCTTTGGTAAAGGTAAGGGATACGCGTTTGGCAATAGCGCGATTAGCCTCTGAGTTTTATGGTAATCCCTCTAAAAAGGTGAAGGCCATAGGGATTACTGGAACCAACGGCAAGACTACAGTTACCTATCTCTTAGAAGCCATATTAAAGGAATCCGGTTTTAGGACAGCAGTTATAGGCACGATAAATTATCGTTTTAAGAATACGATCTTACCGGCTAAGAATACCACTCCCGGCCCGTTACAACTTCAATCCTTGCTCTCCGGTATGGTCAAAGAAAAAATAGATTATGCTGCGATTGAAGTTTCTTCGCATGCCTTGGTTCAAGGCAGGGTCTTGGGCATAGATTTTCGTTCCGCGATATTTACCAATCTTTCTTCTGACCATCTTGATTATCATAAGACTATTCGCAAATATTTCTTAGCTAAGTCTAAACTCTTTATAGGGCTTTCTCCAAAATCATTTGCTGTCTTAAATTATGATGATAAATATTCCCGTTTGCTTAAAAAACTTACCAAGGCAAGAATAATAACTTATGGATTAGGCGCTAAATCTCAAGTAAGGGCAAAGAATATAAAATATGGCTTAAAGGGAACGGAGTTTTTATTAAATTTGCCCCAAGGAGTAATAAAGATAAAAACTGTCCTTATCGGCAAGCATAATGTTTATGATATACTGGCTGCCTCTGCTTGGGCCTATCAGGAAGGGATAGATTTAAAAGTTATAAAAAATGCGATAGAGAGATTTTCCCTTGTGCCGGGGAGGCTTGAACGTATAAATTGCCAAAAAGGATTTTCTGTGTTTGTAGATTATGCCCATACTGAAGATGCCCTAAAAAATGTGCTCACTTCTCTAAGGGGATTGTCCCCAGGAAAAATCATTACAGTTTTTGGATGCGGCGGAGAGCGGGATAGGCTTAAACGCCCTAAAATGGGCAAGGTGGTAACTGAACTTTCGGATTTTGCGATTATTACTAATGATAATCCGCGTTCTGAAAAACCCGAAGCAATAATTAAGGATATAAAGAGAGGGATAAGGAAGGATAATTATTCTGTTATTCCGGATAGGAAAGCGGCGATAATGGATTCTTTATCTATGGCAGGCAAGGGGGATATTGTAGTGATTGTAGGCAAGGGCCATGAAAACTACCAGATATTGGGAAATAACACTGCGCATTTTGATGACCGGGAGGAAGTGAAATTATGCTTAAAATCCCTGAATTATTAAAAGCCACGCGTGGTAAGTTAACCTCAGGAGATAATAGCGTAAGCGTTAAAGGCGTTTCCATTGACTCTCGTGAGATTAAAAAAGGGGAGGCCTTTATCGCTATCAAGGGAAATAACTTCGATGGCCATAACTTTATTAATATGGCAATCAAAAAAGGCGCAAGCTGTATTATCACAGAAAAAGAAATTAAAGGAACAGATGGCATAGCTGTAATCAAAGTTAAAGATACTATTCGGGCATTGGGAGCAGTCGCTCGGTTTAAGCGCGAAAAATATAACCTTCCTGTTATCGCGGTTACCGGTTCAAACGGGAAGACTGCGACTAAGGATATGATCGCCTGGATATTATCTAAGGATTTTAAGGTGCTTAAGAACGAAGGGACTAAGAATAATCATATCGGGCTGCCTCTTACTTTACTTAAGTTAGATAGTTCTTATGATATCGCAGTATTAGAGATAGGGACTAACCATTTTGGCGAAGTGAAATACCTTAGCGATATAGCTTGCGCGAATATTGGAATAATTACCAATATCGGGCCAGCACACTTACAATACTTTAAGAATCTTAAAGGGGTATTTAAGGAAAAACATGATTTGCTGAGAAGCCTTAAGGCTCCGGCTATAGCCATATTAAATGCGGATGACCCGTATTTAAGGAAAGGGCTGCTTAAGAAAAATAGCA
>PEYI01000056.1 GCA_002774445.1 Candidatus Omnitrophica bacterium CG08_land_8_20_14_0_20_41_16
TGTGTTGCTCAATACTTATACTTCTTTTGTGACTCAGGGGGGTAAGAATGTATTGACCGATCCCTATTTTTTTAAATACAAGAGCGTAGCACACCTACTAATTAATACTGTTATTGCTAAGAAAACCTTACTGCACCTTGACTAATGGGGACCATTACAGTTTGAACGTCACAAAAGTCCACCTTTTGCGACGCTTAACTAATGTTTGAACTAAACGGTTGGACCCACACAGCGCGCGAGGACAATCCGCTTGACTCAATTGTTATATGTTTTTATTTTTTCCTCTTTTTGGATTGCTTTCGCAACTCCCATAAATGTTCTATTGGATTTTCTGATAAAATTTTTTTAAGCGAGGAACCTTTTCTTCTATTGCACTTTTTATGTATAAGTCTTAGATTTTCAACTGTAGAACAACCACCTTTAAAGAATGGAATAATGTGATCGAATTCGGCTTGGTTATCAGATACGGGTTTACAGCATTCTTGACAAATTTGTCCGTCACGTCGAACCACTTTCAATATTACGTCTCTCGGAATGGAACGACTGGTTTTTGGTCTCTGTTAATGGTTCAGCTACAAAATATACAGGGCATACATGACCAAAAACTCTACAAGCAGCTTCTATCAATACTCTAGGTATTTTTTCTGGATAGTCGCTTGTTTTGAATTCTTTAACATCCTTGGTGAACCATTTCTTTCTTGTTTTATCAAGAGTAGCTCCATTCCCCAATATTCCAGTTTTGAGACAAATTTTCAAATACTCATTATGCTCTTTGGCTTCTTCTCTCAACACTGGCAGAAGCGGAAAATCTTCAATCACAGGACCATAAGGACAATAATGTAATTCCCAACATGGTTTACATAATTCCTTGGTGCGTTTTCCCCAATCAGATAAAAGCTCTTTTTCTTTAATGTTGGGTTTGTACCCTAAAGATCTTTTTATTAAGGGAGCATTTCATTTTTAAATTTTTTCATATAACAATTAATATCCGAACTCTTTTTTTCTTTGAAATTTCTTTGTAAGGATTAAGTTATCTTTCCGCCAGCATCTCTACCGCCTCTTCTAAATCTTCCGGAGATGAGCGCGTAATTTACGATCCGCCGCAGGCGGAGAGTAAGCTATCTCCTCACTTACATTAAAGGCTTCATTGAAATTGCCGGATGTTTAACCTTATTTAGGAAACTTAACAGCTCATCCGAAGTCGTAGCAACTGTTTCATCCGCAATCTGTTCCAACAAATTCGGTTCCCCTATTTCACAAGCCAGCTTCTTTAATCTCTCCCCTAATAATTCCTTTAATTCTTTAGGCATCCAAACTAACCGCCTTAATCCTCCCTCAGCTGAAATAAACTTCTTACTCAAGATATATAATTTCCCTATTCCCAAGAATCCAGGAGTCTGCACCCCCCCTCCCACTAACCCGGCTAAAGTAGTAAAACTCATGCCCGAAGGAGTCATACCGGAATAATCGCGATGCACTACCATAACACCGTTAGCCTCGGGAATAATCGCGACAATACACTCAAAGCAGCCGCAAGATGACATCGGAGAATCCATTAAAGAATACATACTCACTTTATCTATGCTTTTATTAGACTTATTTTTTACAAATTCATTTATATTATCCCACTGGCCCAATCTTTTATCCAAAACCCGGCCTTTTGGTATAGGTTGATTCGGGCCCGTAGGCATAATCTCAAAAGCCGCCTTGGCATCCAACCACGAATATGCCCCGCATAAGCCTAAACGTTCGGGGGTAACGACACAAACATGGTTAGGCGCAAAGGACTGGCAGAGTAAACAGGAAAAGTAAGTGTCTACACTTTCATCGGTCATCCCGCTAAGGCGCTCGTCGCGCTCGTCGAAAACCTTCTTTGCTTTGCCTTGCAATTTCTCAACATCCTCTTTTTTAGTATATAAATTGACCTGAACTTTATCTACGATTGCGCTATATTCCTGATGCAGCATGGCATGTAGTATTACACCTATATGTTTTAATCTGAAACCCTTGGTAAAAGCGTCCTTGCTTATCCGAATCCAGTTCATATCGCGCTGGCCCACATGCATTAAACCCATAGCATAATTTACAAAACGGTGTATCTGGCGTTCTAAGACCGGCTCAAAGTCATTTTGCATTTTGCGGCCGTAAACATCTACGATAATAGCCAATGGCAGAGACTTGCTCCCCGGCTCTAAGCGATCAATATCCGGGCCGGTTAGCTCAACCTTGCCATCCTCTACTTCATCTTCTTTTTTTGAAGTTAAAAATTCAAAGGCCAAACTCGCCCGGCCTCCGAATTCAACTTGCAATTGTTCTTTTCTTACCCTCTCTCCTTCAAACGCCGCGGCGTACGGAACAGGCACAGCCACTTCCGCCATCTTTACTTTAATCCCGCGGGTAATGATACATTTAGAAGGAAGTTTTTTATAATCTTTCTCCGTTACTAAAGCCTCAAACAGAGTCGTATCAATTTTACCTAACTGCGGGACATCTAAATCCGTTATGACAGGCAGGCCGAATGCCAGCCCGCCAAAGCCTGTTGCCACAATCACTTCATCTACATGACCTAAGAGCAAGATGAAAGCCGGGACGCGGTTACGGATATATTCCGCTATCCCCTGCCATTGCCCGGGCTTAAAACCACCGTAAATTAAAGGCGCGCGCACCGCAAAGTTTACCGCATAAATTACGGATAAATAATCGCTGCCTAAAGGAACAATATAATTCTCTAAGCCTAATTCTACACCCTTGCCTTCTAACTGCTTTTGTAAAGTATTTCCTTTAATATTACCGGCTAAGAGGCTGACAATACCTTTAGATTGAAAATCGCGGATTAAGCCAACTGCCGAAGGAGCGTCTTTTGCCGGCCCTAAAATTACGGCTATACCGGATATTCTCCCATCAACAAGCTGCAGCCCCAAAGAGCGCAGGATTTTATCCGGGATAAAGCCTATTCCGTCTTTAGGATGATCGTTGTTTAGCACTGCCAAAGCTGCCAATATTTCTTCGCAAAGCAAAGTAGCAATACCCTTATTAAATATTCCGCCTAAGTAAGGAATCAAATTTAACCCTTCAATTTCTTTTAGAACTTTAACTAAATCACCCAAACTCTTAACCTCTATATTAAGCAAGGCATTAATTAAGGGCAGGTAATAATTCGTCTCCGGGAAAGAAACCTGCGCATCTTTGCAGGACTTAGCAATCGCCGCATCCAGCGATTTACGGGTTAAATTTAATACCGCGTCCGCACCTTTCTCACCTAACTGCGTTAATATCTCTGACATTTTCTTCTCCTAATTTGTTAATTATGTGATCCACCAGCATCATACTTATTACTACGCTATCCTTACGCACGACACTTCCGCAGGCAAAAATATCCACATTATTGGTGCGCATCCATCCGTTCACCAGTACAAAATCATCTTTAACCTGAATATCCGTATTTTTTAAGAAGTCAATATTTGATTTATAGTTATCCATAAATAAAACCGCGCATACACCTAATGCCTTGCCGCTGGCTAACTTAACCGCCTGAGTTTCCCCCTCGCCGATTATCTCTTGCACAGAATCATGAATAACTTCTGTGTTCTGAGGAATTTGGGAAGGATCAAATGCAACGCGGCTTAAAAGTTTTATCTCAACACCATACTTTTCCGAGACTGCCTCGGCCAATTTCAGCGCAAAACTATTGCTGCCCACAATACAAACCGGATGCGCTATATAACGTTTAAGGAAATCCTTAGCGTCATCCAAGGTATAAAGCCGGTAAACACCTTCTTTTTTAGCGCCCGGGAGATCGGGGATAACCGGACCCCTGCCGGAAGCAATCACCAAGATATCGTAGTTAATACTGCCTTTGTCCTTAAAATAAACCAGCTCCTTCTGGATATTGAGGCCTCCGGCTTTCTTGTTCTTAATAAGGTTTATATTTTGCTTTGAGTAATCTTCCTCATTACAGAGGAAAATATCTTTTTCGCTTATTGTCCCGCTTATAAGGTCTGGTAGTTTTAAATGGTCATAGGCAGGATAATTCTCCTCGCTAATCAGGGTTATTTTGCACGCCTTATTCTTTTCTCTTAAACGCCAGGCGACGTTATGCCCCGAAACCGAAGCTCCGATAATAACTATATTATTCATAGCGCCGAGGCGTCTAATACGCGCGGTACCACTTTACCCCATCCAATTGACATAATATGTATTCCGTCGCATATAGGTTTTAATTCTTTGATCAGGCGTGAGGCGATTTCAACTGACCGCGCTACTTTATCCTGCGCCCCTTCTATTTCTTTAATTAAATTATCCGGAACAAATACGCCGGCAACATTTTTATTCATATATTTAGCCATACCTGCGGACTTAAGCAAGACTATACCCGCCATAATTTTAGTTTTTAGGTGTTTGGTTTTATTTAAGAAATTCTCAAAAACTTTTAGGTCATAAACTGCCTGAGTCTGGAAAAATTCGGCGCCCGCGGCGATTTTCTTCTCCATCTTCATAATCTGGGGCTCTAAAGGGTCTGCGCCGGGATTGACTACCGCACCTAAGCAGAATTTCGGTGACGCCCCAAGTAGTTTATTCTCATTCATATCAGAACCTTCCTGAAGTCTCCTTGCTGCCTGCAGCAATTGTACCGAATCCAAGTCAAATACTGGCTTGGCATTCGGATGGTCGCCTAAAGTAGTATGGTCTCCGGTAAGTATCAAAACATTTTCAATACCTAAAGCGGCGGCGGACAAAAGGTCTGATTGCAGCGCTAAACGGTTGCGGTCGCGGCAGGCCATCTGAAATATCGGCTCAAAACCATGCTGCTTTAAGATGCTGCATACTGCGAGCGAACCAAGGCGCATCACCGAACTCTGCAAATCCGTAACATTAATCGCATCAACGCGGGTGCGGATAAGCTCAGCATCTTCCAAAAGCTGCTTAGTCTCAATCCCTTTCGGCGGCCCAATCTCCGACGTCACCAAAAACTTCCCGGCTTGTAATTTTTCTTTGAAAGTCATATTACTTTATAATTTTAGCGGTCCTGTCTTGTCTTGTTCTCGCAGCACCGCTCGATTTTCCCCACCGAGGAAAATCTCGCTTGGAGTTTCTGCTCGCTCGCCCCGACTTTGTAATTAGCTTGGGCACCTTGGCCGCTCGCACAAACTACATGCTGCTCGAATCAAGCCAATCCACCCGCTAAAATAGAAGCATCGTTTATTTCCATGTATTAGGACGAGCTAACTTAACGCCACCGTCTATGGTTACAACGTCTTCAAATTGACTAGTAGCTAAATGCTTTTCTTTCAACTTCATATGAAAATCTACCACTTGTTTTAACTCTTCAGCTCGCCTCCCTATTGGAATTACCAAACCAATTCGTTTCTCAGGAAAAGTAGTTTTTACAGCTTGTATTGCCGGTATTAAATCGCTATCTCCAGAAACAATTATAGCGGTATCCCAAAGATCCTGGACAGCTGTTTGTAAAAGCTTAATAGCTATATTAACATCAGTCTGTTTTTCCTCAAAAATTTTGTATTGCTTGTGGCAAATTCGGCAGAACTTATCGACATATCTAAAAGCTCCAAAAACAACCTCAACACCTACAGATTGCAATGCTTTAACATATGTCTGATGCTTAACCAGCTTAACCTGATCCCAAGTAACATAGGTAGTAAAATAAAGTACCTTCTCGACTTTATCATGCGAGGTTACAAAACAATGAGCTAACTTATTAAGATTAAGCCATTTATATTTATTGTAAAGTGGATTGGAATCTAAGGAGGGGTAGAGATTAAAACCGTCAATAAAAAAAGCTATTCTATTCATAGGATAATAAAAAACCCGAACTCACGAGAAGTTCGGGGCCAGCAAGATACGAGATCTCGCTGGGATGATGACATTATTTATACCACAACTACGCATGACAGTCAATCTTTTTCTTTCTATTCTGTTTAAAGTATACCACATAAATCCCGCTTTTTAAATGTTCAACCTACTTTATTTGTCTCGATAATTCCGGGTCACAATATTTAATTAACCCTCTCTTTGTAATTAAGTATTGTATCCCTATAATTCTTGATGATGATATTCTGCCCCTATTGGATCCGAAAATAAATCCCATCTTAATAAATGAATCTGGCGTGATTTCGAGCGAATGGAGATTTTAGGCAAAGCAGCTCGAGTATTTTTGGGAATCCCGATGTCCCGCGAAAGCGTGACAATATCGGGACGGCGATGCTGTTCGAGTCCCGAGCAAGAGTGCGAGGGATGAGTTCAGCAGCCGCCAAAAATACGAGAGACCTTTGCCGTGCCCGTGAGGGCAAAATCGACCTGAGCGAGAAACACGGCAGATTCATTAAAGAACAATTATATGTTAGGAACAGTTCCTTCAATTTACTGCTGTAACTTTGCTGCTTCCACTAAGTTACGCATTAGCATTGTCACGGTTAATGGGCCGACGCCGCCGGGAACCGGCGTAATCCAGGAAGCGTGCTTTTCCGCTGGCTCAAACTCTAGATCACCGACAATCTTATCGGCTACCCGATTTATCCCGACATCAATCACAATTGCGCCTTCTTTCACCCAATCGCCTTTGATTAAACCCGCTTTTCCTACTGCTACAATTAAAATCTCGGCAGTCCTGACGTGTTCTTCTAATTTTCCTGCCTTAGAGGTTCCAATATGGCAAACTGTAACTGTCGCGAATTTATCTAATAATAAAAGTGAAAGCGGCTTGCCGACGATTTCACTGTGTCCAACCACTACTGCCTCTTTACCGTATAAATCTACGCCAGTTTCCTTTAATAACTCCATTACTGCCGCAGCTGTGCAAGGCAAAATTTTCGCCTTGCCGAAAACAATCTTACCTATATTAACCGGATGCATACCTTCTACATCCTTTTCCGGTAAAATAAACTGGCTGATTTTTTTATAGTCTATTTGTGCCGGTAAAGGCATCTGGATAATGATGCCGTTCACGGACTTATCGGCGTTTAATTTCTTGATAAAGTCAATCAGCGTAGCTTCACTGGTATCTTGAGCTAAATTATGCAATTTATACTCAATACCTAAATTTTCCGCGACTTTGGTCTGCGACTTGACATAGCTGACGGCACCCGCATTCTCTCCGGCCATTATACTGGCTAAAACCGGCTTATGCTTTAAGGCTTGCACCTCTTGTTTTATTTCTTCTTTTATTTTCTCGGCTATGGGTTTACCCTCTAATAATTTTGCCAACTTTTGCCTCCGTGAGTTTTCTTATCTTTTTTATCTGCTTCTCTTTTTGTTCCAATTCTTTGGTTATCGAGCTGGTCAATTTTTTATCAGCCAGCGATTTCAGGTTTATTGCGACATTAAAATAGGCGCTGGCAAAAGCTCCTTCTAAAAATATCGCTGCCACTGCCACGTCGCTGATTAAATTGAGATTGCCTTTCTCAATCAGGATCGGGCATAATTTTATCCCTTCAAAACAAAGACGAGCGACCATAAACGGGACATCTAACGCATCCCTCAAATTTTTACTTTGATACGCCGTAACATCCATATCTACTAAATTCAAAAAGTCATCCCTTAACTTTCCCGATTTCTCTAAAATTTCCTTTAGTTCATTTTCATATTGCGCGTATTTGGGTTTTCCTAAAGTAAAGTTAACGACCATGCTGATTAAAGAAACACCCATTGCCGCGGTTAAAGCCGCGGCCGAACCGCCTCCCGGAGCAGGTAGTTTTGCCGCTAAGTCATCAAGGTAAATTTTAATTGGCTGGCATTTATACATTTTTATCAGTAGGTAAAGGCCCCATCAAGGTCAAAGGCATTCTTAATTAAATTCACTCTCGCTTTAGGGTAAAAATAATCTATAGAAATCACGTCAAACCTTGCTTTTCTATTTAAGAGGCCTTTTTCTTTAAGAAAGCTTAGCGCGGCCTTAGCCACCTGCCTCTGTTTTAACCTTGAAACAGCCTCGCTGCCTAAACCGAACCTATCGCTAGCGCGCGTCTTTACCTCTATAAAACAAAACGCGCCTTTCTCTTTAGCAATAATATCTATCTCGCCTAATTTTGTCTTGTAATTACGGCAAATAATTTTGTATCCGTTTTCCTTTAAGAAATTCGCTGCCAGTTCCTCGCCCTTATTCCCTAAACTTATTCTTTCTTTAGACACCTTTAAAACTCTTTCTGTGTATCCGTGATGGCCCTATTTTTTTTAAAATATCCCGGTGTTCTTTTGTGGGATAACCCTTATGTTTAGCAAATCCGTATTCAGGATAAATCTTGTCATACTTAAGCATGAGCCTATCGCGGGTAACTTTGGCTAAGATTGAAGCAGCGGCAATGGTTTTAGACTTGGTATCGCCCTTGATAATAGCCGTATATGGCAAGGTTAAATCCAAAACCATATTACCGTCCACAATTACATGGATACCCTTAACTTTAGGGGCGCCTAATCCCACAGGGATGCACCTTCCTATACCTTTTAAGGAAGGGTGTAATTTTCTTATTAAAGAGTTTACTGCCTGCCGCATGGAAAGACGAGTAGCTTCTAAAATATTAACGCGGTCAATTGTCTTTTCGCTTACAATACTAATACCGAATATTGAATTCTTGATAATCTCTAAAAAGGCCTTTTCCCGCCCAAGGGAGGTTAATTTCTTAGAATCATCTATGCGGCTATTAAACTTTTCTTTTTTCAATAATACCGCCGCTGAAACTACCGGCCCGGCTAAAGGGCCGCGGCCGGCTTCGTCTACTCCGATAATAAAATCAAACCCTTTTTTCTTAAGTTTATTCTCGTAATAAAATGAAACTCCTTGCGAAGGTTCCTTAAATGAATGAAATACTTGAGCGGCCAAAACGGACATCTTGCTTTGTAAAACTAATATTCAGGTCCTTGTTGCCTACGGCAACAAGGATTTCGTTAGATAAAAACTTACGGTGCTCAAATTTCGCCGGATAAGGGCATAAGGATCTCAATTTTTAGGCCGCGAAAGTACGAGCCCTTAGGCTTTTTCTTCTTTGGATTCAATTTTAGTGGCGCGCTTTCCGACCTTGTTTCTTAAATAATAAAGCTTGGCCCTTTTAACTTTGCCGGAATGGATTACCTCAATGCGCTCAATACCAGGCGAAAATAAAGGGAACACGCGCTCAATGCCTTCACCGTAAGATACTTTCCTTACCGTAAAATGTTCCCTCACCCCTGAACCTTCCCTGGAAATAACCACACCCTCAAAAGGATGCAGACGGAATTTATCAGGGCCTTCGGATATCCTAGTCATAACCTTTACCGTATCCCCAACGCCAAACTTAGGAAAATCTTTCTTGATAAATTGCGATTCAATAAGTTTCATCTTATCCATTACTGCCTCCTTGCGCAGAAGCGCATACTGACCCATCCGCCCCAGAAGGGGCGCACTTGGCAGTCATTTATGCCAAGGTGCCTTTAGAGCCAGGTATTGCGCACCTTAAGTTTTGGTTTAACGAAACCCCGCCAACGGCAGGGATATATTATTGTTTTAACAGATCCGGCCTTCTGGCCTTTGTCCTCTTTAACGCTTGCATCCGCCTCCATGCCTCTATTTTATTATGATCCCCAGATAAAAGTATCTCCGGAACATCCATTTTACGGAAATTCGCCGGCCTAGTATAGTGCGGATATTCTAATAGATTACCTTCAAATGACTCAAAATTCAAGGAATTTTTGTCACCTAAGACGCCGGGGATAAGCCTTACAATAGCATCTATTAAAACCATTGCCGGAAGCTCTCCTCCGGTTAACACATAATCCCCGATAGAAATCTCTTTGTCCGCTAATTTTATCCTCACTCTTTCATCTATTCCTTCATAATGCCCGCAAATTAAGATTAAATGTGAAAGCCTAGAAAGCTTTTTGGCCGTATTTTGATTCAAGGTTTTACCCTGAGGGGTAAGCAAAATTATCTTAGCCTTTTTTGCTTTACGCCTTATTGCTTCTACGCAATTAAATATTGGTTCCGGCCGCATGACCATTCCTGAACCCCCGCCAAACGGCCGGTCATCAACTTTTCTGTGCTTATCTAAAGTATAATCACGCGAGTCATGGACATAGATCTTAACCTTACCTTTAGCCTGGGCGCGCTTAATGATTGACTCATTAAGCACCGGGTCAAACATCTTTGGGAAAATTGTAAGGATATCTATGCGCATGGAGAATTATTATAGTTCCCTAAGAATTCTTTTTTAAATTCGCTGAATTGGTTTTCCTGGATAGCCTTGCGGGCTTTACGCATCAAATCCAAAAAGAAATACACATTGTGCAGGGAAAGAAGTGTAAGCCCCAGCATTTCCCGAGCATTAAATAAATGTCTAAGATAGGCGCGGCTAAAATTCTTGCATACATAGCAAGAACATCCTTCATCAAGTGACCCAAAATCCTCAATGTATGGAGAATTCCCTATTTTTACCTTGCCTGCGCTTGTAAAGGCAGTCCCGTTTCTTCCGTAACGCGTAGGGACCACACAATCAAACATATCAATTCCCCTCCCTATTGCCTCAAGAATATCCGGCGGGTAACCTATACCCATAGCATAACGCGGCTTTTGGACAGGCAAAACCAAGGCCGTTATTTCAAGGATATTATATATTAAATTAGTCGGTTCGCCAACCGATACTCCGCCTATGGCGTAACCATCAAAACCGATATCTACTAACTCTTTGGCGCAAATATTCCGCAGGTCTGCGTAGACTGCCCCTTGCACGATCCCGAATAAAAGCTGATTTCTATTTGGGCCGCCTCCTTTATACTCCTGTTTATGTTTATAAGAACGCTTTGCCCAGTCAATTGTCCTTTTCATCGCAACTTCCGCATGATCCTTGATACAAGGGTAATGGCTGCATTCATCTAAAGGCATCATAATGTCTGAACCTAAATCCCGTTGTATATCAATAACGTCTTCGGGAGTAAAAAAATGTTTTGTCCCATCGATATGCGACTGAAATTCCACGCCCTTATCGCTTATCTTCCTTAAAAGCGCTAAACTGAATACCTGATACCCGCCGCTGTCAGTCAAAATAGGCTTATGCCAAGAGATAAATTTATGTAAACCTCCGGCCTTACGGATTACTTCCATCCCCGGACGTAAAAATAAATGATAGGTATTGGATAGCATAATCTGGGCACCCGCCTCCTCCACATCCTTAGGATAGAGGCCTTTAATCGTAGCGTGAGTACCCACGGGCATAAAACAAGGAGTATCAATCTCCCCCTGCGCAGTAGTTAATTTACCTAATCGCGCGTTACTATTTTTATCCTGATGAACTAGCTTAAACATTTTAATAAGTTTTAGCGGGTCCCCTACCAGCTTTTCCGTTTTCGCTTCCGGCGCTGAAGATTTTCGCCGTGCAAATTACTAAATGCCACTGCCGTGTTTCTCGCTCAGGTCGATTTCTTAACGCCAATGATCTTTAGCATTTCGGCGGCAAAACAACTCGCGCCTCGGTTTCTACCTCGGCGCTCAGACAGTTTTGCCGTGCCTGTATTGTCGCTTTCGCTCCACAGGCATTCCCTCAATGCTCAAGCTCCATTGGCTAAAATCGACATTCGCTCGAAATCACGTCAGTGTCATTTCTTTAGCCAAGAGGTGACTACTTTTAGCGGGTGGCACGGGGATGCTTCGCAGCGCGTGAGCGCAAGAAGCGCCCCGTGCCAGGACCCGCTAAATTATTAGCATGGCGTCGCCATAACTGTAAAATCTATACTTCTTATCCACTGCCTCCTGATAGGCCTTCTTCATAAGCTCTAAACCGGCTCCGTCGGAGGCGCCTGCCTGCCGGCAAGGCAGGGATCCGCCACGGTTTGTGGCGGAAAAGGCGCAAACCAGCATAAAAAGTGTCGTCTTAGGCAGATGGAAATTAGTCAAAAGACAATCCGCAATCTGGAATTTATAACCCGGGTAAATAAATAAATCCGTATAGCCCTCTTTTGCTCCTTGAGCATAAACCTCTAAAACCCTAAGGCTGGTTGTGCCTACGGCAATAATACGCGTTTTATTTTTGCGGGCTTTTTCTATTTTTTCCTGTGCCTCAAGAGGCACCTTAAAATATTCCGGTTCCATCTTATGCTGAGTTATATCATCGGACTTTACCGGCTTAAATGTACCCACCCCTATATGTAAAGTCAAGTAAGCGATATCTATCCTGCGCAATGCGATTTCCTTTAATAACTCTTCAGTAAAATGCAACCCTGCGGTAGGAGAAGCAATTGCTCCTTCTTTTTGGGCATAGACTGTTTGATAATAAACCTTATCTAAATCTTCGGGCTCTCTCTTAATATACAGCGGCAAGGGAACCTGCCCAAATTGATATATTGTATTCGCATCTTCTGGTTTAAATGATATTTCTCCGCGGCCGCTGATTATCCCTGAAATATTACCTTCGGCAAAGATTATCTTCTCTCCTGTTTTGGTGCGGCTGGGTTGGATTAAGGCCTCAAATATTGAACCGGTTTTACGCCGCGTTAAAAGCACCTCTACTTTACCGCCTGTAGCCTTACGCCCCATTAGACGACAAGCCAGCACTTTGGTATTATTTAGAACTAAAAGATCGTTCTCTTTTAGGTAAGTTAATATATCCTCAAATAGACGATGCTCTATAGAGCCATCTACGCGGTTTACAACTAAAAGCCTGGCCTTCTGCCGCTCTTTTAAAGGATACTGCGCGATTAATTCTTTAGGCAGGTTATAATCAAAATCAGATAGCTTCATTTTTATATTAGAGGGGAAGGCCTATAAATTGCTCAAATCCTTAATAAACGCATCATCTATATCGTCGTAAGAGAATATGACTATTCCGTCAGGGGAAAGCGAGGCAATGGTTTTATACTGTTCAACGAATGCCTTTGGGGTATCCTTCATAAGATGGAGCCCCAAGCCTACAAAAACTTTACCCCTGCCTCGGTGACATAGAGAAGAACGCACTAGCTCCTTAGCCAAGTGATTATCTAAGGTATAATTCATTAACACAACATAATCCAAGATTCCATCTTCAAGCCAAAAAGGCCAATCCTGAAACATGCTGGAATAAGCGCGTTCACCTGCCGGAATTACTGCGGCAGAAACCAAAAGGTTAGGCGATTTCTCTTTAACCCGCTTTGCTATCCTTCTTACAATGCTAGTAATCTGGCCGCGCCTCCAGTCATCCCAAAGTATATAGTCTTTGACATTTTTTAACCCACTAACAGGGTCTATCCCTGCCCACTCCTTAAAACGCTCTACATCCTTAGGCCCGTATCCGTAGCTTAAGCCGTATTTGGTAAACTTCGACCCTGGGATAAACGGAACAGTCATCGGATAACGCAGATAATCTAGATGCACTCCGCTAAATAAAGGATAGCGCTCCACTATCTCTTCAACGATGGAAATCAGATACTTCGCCACCCTTTGATCCCCGGGCTCAAGAAATAAGTGCTCCTCCCTAAGATAATATTTATCTGATTCATCAGGATTATTTCTGCCGGATATTCTATTATACTGATCCTTGGTTAAAACATCCTTGCCGAATTTTTTAATGATATCCGCAGAATCATTCTGGCCTAAGCTCAACAGGTTCACCCAGGCAAATACCTTTATATCGCTATCCCGGGCTTCCTTTAATAAAAAATCAATTGTATCTACTCCGGCTGACTTAATTATATCTTCATATTTTAAGCAGCCAGTCAGCTTAGAATCATAATAGGCCTTACCCGATTGATAAACCTGCAGATATATCTCATTAATCTTTGCCTGCCTGCATAATGCGATTAATCTTATCACAGCATCTTTAGAATAAAGAACTTTATCTTTAGCGAATACACTAACCCAGATTCCTCTTGGCATCTGCGTCCTAAGATTATCGCCGGCAGAAGATAAAGTAATAGCCACAAAACAAAATATAATACAAATTGATAATATAAACTTTATTTTATGCATTTTGAGGATAAATCAGGCAAGGTACGCAACAGATATGCATTAATAGTTTCATTTTGGGATTTAAAACAGCTCTTCCTGTTTTTCTTTGGTATATTTTAATCCGAAGTGGCCAAAGGCAAGTTTAGTGGCAGTGCGGCCGCGCGCGGTGCGCTTAAGATACCCGGCCTTAAGAAGATAAGGCTCAACCGTATCCACAATCGTATCCACTTCTTCGTTAAGGCTCGCGGCCAAAGACTCAACTCCTACCGGGCCTCCGCCGTATGATACCAAAACTAATTTTAAAACCTTGCGGTCCAAATCATCAAGCCCTGCCTTATCAATCCCTAAATCATCTAAAGATTTAGCCGCCATTTTTAAATCTATTATTTTAACTTTAGATACTTGCGCGTAATCCCTTATGCGGCGCAATAATCTGTTGGCGATACGCGGGGTGCCGCGCGCCCTGCGGGCTATTTCATCCGCGGCATCTTCTCCGATTTCTATGCCTAATGTTTTGGCAGAATGTTTAACAATCTTAGCCAAGTCCTTAAATTCATAGAAATCAAGGTTATAAAATATGCCAAACCTCCCTCTTAGGGGAGCGGCCAATAGCCCCGTGCGCGTAGTAGCTCCAATCAAGGTAAAGGGTTTAAGGTTAAATTTTATCGTCTTAGCATATGGCCCTTTATCAATGACAAAATCAATCTGGAAGCTTTCCATTGCCGGATACAAGAATTCCTCAACTACTTTTGACAATCGGTGTATCTCGTCAATAAATAATATATCCCCTTGCTCAAGATTAGTTAATATCCCGATTAAATCTCCGGCGCGCTCAATAGCCGGGCCTGATGTAGCGGTAATCTTAGAACCCATCTCGTGAGCGATAATATGCGCCAAAGAAGTCTTGCCTAAGCCCGGAGGCCCGCTTAAGAGAACATGCTCCAGCGGCTCTTTTCTCTGCTTCGCTGCCTGAATAGAAATCTTTAAATTATCAATTATCTCTTTATGCCCGACGAACTCGGTGAATTTCTTCGGACGCAAAGAAATATTTAATACTATATCTTCTTCGGATTCTTTCCCGTCAATAATATTGACGTTTCCTTTAAGCAGCGTCTCTCTTGACCCGTTAGAAACATCTTCTTCAGCGGGAGTTAATTTACGGTTTCTAACAGGTCTTGTCTCTTCGCTCATAGAGAATAATATTCTCCTTATTCTTTAAAATTTCTATATCCTCAAATAGTTCGCTTTGACGCGCAATAATCTCTTTTATACGAATCAATTCCAATACTGCTAAAAAAGTGGCGATAATATCCATTTTATTCTTATGAATGCCAAATAAATCTGAAAGCTTAACTTGAGATTTAACCAATAACAAATGCAGTATTTCATGTACCGCCTGTTCAACCGTAAATTGGTCTTTAACTACTTCATAAAAAACTTCCTTAGGAATATCCTTTAGGGCCTTGGAAAAAGCGCTGATAAGATCGAATATACTGGCTTCAAAATAAACGCCTTCGGCCTTAAGTTTATCTTTGTCTAATTCAACCTTAGGGTGTTTAAATACCTCGCGCTGGTCCGTCTCCTTCTGGCGTAAATTCTCGGCTATCTCCTTAAACTTTTCATACTCTAAAAGGCGCCTGGTTAATTCTTCACGCGGATCTGACTGCTCCTCTTCTTGCCCAATCTCTTCTTCAGCCGGAAGAAGCATTCGGGATTTAATCTCCATTAGTGTCGCCGCCATAACCAAAAATTCTCCGGCGATATTTAGATCCAAAAGCTGCATTAAATTAATATACTGCAAATACTGCTCGGTTACCTTAGAGATAGGAATATCGTAAATATTCAAGTGGTCTTTTTTAACTAAGTATAAAAGCAGGTCTAGCGGCCCCTCAAATATTTCAAGCTTTACCTTATAGGTCATAGGTTTATTGCTCTTAATACTTCCTCCATCGTTTGGACGGCGAGAAAACTTGCCTTTTCCCTGCCGGACTCCAATATCTTCTTTATCCTGTCCTTATCCTTACCGAGCTCTTCTCTTTTTTTCTGAATAGGAACGACCTTATCAATAATATTTTCTGCGAGGATCTTCTTACACTCAACACATCCCGCTTTAGCGCCCATACACCAATCGCAAACCTCATCTTTTAATTTAGGGACAAATGTAGAATAATAGGAAAACACATTGCAGGTATCCGGGTGGCCCTTATCAATCAACTTAATCCTTTTAGGGTCAGTAAACATAGCAGAGATCTTTTTTGTTATGACGCCGGGCGCATCAGAAAGATTTATGGTGTTAAGGTAGCTCTTACTCATCTTCCTGCCGTCTAATCCCAATAATTTAGGGGTTTGGGTTAATATCGCATCCGGATAAGGAAAAATATTTTTCTTATACAAATTATTAAAAAGCCGAGCGATTTCTCTGGTAAGTTCTAGATGCGGAAGCTGATCACGGCCCACAGGAACCTTTTCTGCTTTATAAAGAAGTATATCCGCGGCCTGTAAGACCGGATACCCCAAGAAACCGTAAGTATTAAGATTGCGCATCTTTACCTCGCGCAGCTGTTCTTTGTAAGTCGGGCAGCGTTCAAGCAGGCCTAAAGGCGTCAGGCAGGAAAGAACCATATAGAGTTTAAGGTGCTCGGGGATATCCGACTGGACAAATATTACCGCCTTGCCCGGGTCAATACCTACACTTAACCAATCTATAACATTATCAATTATATTAAGAGATAACTCGGAGGTATTTTCGTATTCACTCATCAATGCATGCCAATCGGCAACCATAAAAAAACATTGATACTCTTCCTGAAGTTTTATCCAGTTATCCAACGCCCCAGCCAAATGACCTAAGTGCAGCTTACCTGTGGGCCGCATCCCGCTTAATATTATTTTTTTCATCCCGTTACAAACCTCCAATCATTCACGCTATAAACCTTTAAATATCCCCGTTACGCAATAGTTTGTAACGGGATTCATAATTTTCTAGCTATCCTCTCTTCCTCATAGGCCTCAATGATATCGCCTTCAATCACCTGATCAAACCCGGCTAAGCTAATCCCGCACTCAAAACCTTCAGCTACTTCACGCACATCGTCTTTAAAACGCTTTAACGACGAAAATTTGCCTTTAAAGACTACCTCCTCATTTCTGACTAAATCAACCATACAACTACGGTTAAATTTACCCTTAGTAACAAAACACCCCGCAACTCTCCCCGCGTGAGAGAGTTGAAATATCTTTCTCACCTCAGCCCGGCCTAAGAATATTCTCTTAATCTTCGGCTCGAGCATGCCTTCAATTGCTGCCTTGATATCATTGGCTAATTCGTAAATGGTATTGTAGTTTTTTACATCAACACCTTCTTTAACCATTAATTCTTTAGCCAAATCATCAACCGCCACATTAAACCCTAAAATCAGGGCATCGGAAACAACAGCCAACATAACATCAGAACTATTAACATTACCTACCCCGGCATGTATAAAATCCAACTTTATTTCGGATACATTCATTTTCGTTAAAGTTCCCCGGATTGCCTCAAGCGAACCCTGGACATCCGCCTTGATAATCAATTTTAATTCTTTTATCTTCCTTGCCTGAATCTGGGCATGCAGGTCTTCTAAGCTCATACGTTTTACTGACTTTACCTGCCGGTCCCTTTCTTTTTCCATACGCAGAGAAGCTATCTCCTTGGCTTCTTTTTCCTCGGCGATAGCAAAAAATTGTTCTCCTGCCGCAGGGACACCCGAAACACCTAAGACCCCAACCGGCACCGAAGGAAGAGCGCTAGTTACGGATTGCCCATGGTCATTAAACATTGCCCGAATCTTACCGTAAAAATTGCCTACAATAATATTCTCATTTAAACGCAGGGCGCCATTCTGCACAAGAAGGGTAACTACCGGGCCCCTCCCCTGAGACATTTTGGCTTCAATGACTATACCCCGGGCTAAACGGTTAGGGTTGGCTTTTAATTCCAGCATCTGCGACTCTAATATAATCATCTCTAAAAGATTATCTATTCCCTCGCCTGTCTTTGCTGACACCGGAACAACTATTGTTTTTCCTCCCCAGTCCTCGGGATTTAAATCAAGTTTAGCCAACTGCTTTTTAACCCGGTCAATATCTGCCCCCGCTTTATCAATTTTATTTATAGCTACGATTATAGGTACCCCTGCTACCCGGGCATGGTCTATAGCCTCTTCTGTCTGAGGCATAATACCATCATCCGCCGCAACAACCAAGACCACAATGTCGGCAATACTCGCTCCCCTTAAACGCATGGCAGTAAAGGCTTCATGGCCAGGGGTATCTAAAAATGTTATCTCACCCCTTGCCAAAACTACCCGGTATGCCCCGATATGCTGGGTAATCCCGCCATATTCAGATTCAGCAACTTTAGTCTTTCTTATCACGTCTAAAAGCGAAGTCTTGCCATGATCAACATGGCCCATAAAGGTGACGACCGGAGAGCGTGGTTTCAAATCTTTCGCTTCATCACGAACCCTATGCATACTTAAGGTTAGCTCTTCTTTCCCTAATGCCTTTTTAATTTTACAATGGTATTTCTCGCAAATTTTGCTTACAACAGTTTCATCCAAGGCTTGGTTTATCCCCACCATCATCTTCATATCCATAAGGCCCTTGATGACAAGGGAAGGTTTCTCCCCTAATTTGATAGCTAAATCCTTAACCGTAATAGGCAGCTCAAGCTCCAATTCTTTTAACTCAACCGCAGGCCACCCCGCCGTAGGCGGGGCTTTAGCCAAAGCCACAGGCGCTGCCTTAACTTCAATCTTAGGCTCTATCTTAATGGCTTCAGGCTTACTGATTATTTTAGGCGCGGGGATTTCTTTTTTAACTGCTGGCTTAGGAAGAATTACTACCTCTATCCTAGGTCCAGGCGTAATAATTTTCTCAATAGCGGGTTTTATCTTAATGACTGGCGCAACAAGTTTAACTTTCCCTTTTTTAAGATTAGCGGCTTTGGCTTTGGCTAAAGGAGACCAAACCACGGCCTTCCGGCCTGTGGCTTTGGCCCTAGTAACTCTTTTAACCTTAGTTGTCACCAACGCAATGGTTTTCTTGACCGGCTTAGTATGGGCATCCGCAACTTTATGCGCTGCCTTTTTCATCTTTAGAGCCGGCGTCTTCTTAATTATTTTCTTTTTCTCTTTTTGCTTTTTCTGCTTAAGCATTATTTTATACCTTCCTGTTTTTATAAACTCCATTAGAAGACTTCGTTTTCTAACGGAGCAATTTCTTAGCAGCAACTATCAATTTAGCTGCTTTTTTCTCGCCAATACCTTTAATTTTAGTCAGGCCTTCTTCTCCCGCCCTGGCAAGGTCTGACAATGAGTTTATCCCGGCGCATGATAAACTAAGCAGGGTTTTTTCTCCTATGCCTGATAATTCTTCTAAGGAAGCTTCGCCCTTTCCCTTTTTCTTTTCCTTTTTCTTATCCTTCTCCTGGGCCTTCTCGGCAGGCTTTTCTTCCTGAATTTTAACTTCAGCATCGCCGCCAACCGCCTTCTCCTTAGCCAATGCTTGCGCCTGAGTAGTCTTAGTGCGTATATCAAGTTCCCAGCCTATAAGCCTTGAGGCAAGCCGGACATTCTGGCCGTGCTTACCTATCGCCAGAGACAATTGGTCATCATCAACGATAACTTCGGCCTTCATTTTATCTTTTTCTAATTTTATCTCGGAAACCTTGGCCGGAGAAAGCGCGTTCTTAATATACTCCCGGATATCTTCGTTAAAACGCACAATATCGATCTTTTCGCCGTAAAGCTCGTTAACGATATTCCTCACTCTATTCCCACGCATGCCTACGCAGGCGCCCACGGAATCAACTTTATCATTCTTAGAATAAACCGATACCTTCGTCCGTTCCCCGGCCTGCCGGGATATGGCTTTTATTTCTACTATCCCCTCATAGATCTCCGGAACTTCAAGTTCAAAAAGTTTCTTTACCAAATTAGGATGCGCGCGCGATAAAATAATCTGAACCCCTCTGGCTTCCCTTTCCACACCCAACAAAAAGGCGCGGATGCGCTGTCCTTGTTTAAATTCTTCATTCGGAGACTGCTCACGTTTAATAAGTATGCCTTCGGCCTTACCCAAAAGATCTATGATAATATTCCCTCTTTCAAATCTATAGACCGTGCCGCTGACAATCTCTCCTACGCGGCCCTGAAATTCATTAAAGACCACCTCCTTCTCTGCCTCGCGTATCTTCTGGATTATAACCTGACGCGCGGTTGAAGCGGCGATACGGCCAAAGTCCAAAGAAGTAACTTCTTGACCGTTTCTATAAGCGTGTATCTTGCCGCTATTACGGTCAAGCTCTACCTTAAGCTCTTCTTCAGGCTTAAGGTCAATAACTCTTTTGGCAGCGCTAACCAAGGCGCTCTCCACCGCCTCAATTAAAACTTCTTTCTTGATTCCCTTTTCTCTCTCTATTTGTTCAATTATTGCTAATAATTCCTGGCTCATTTTTATATTCTCCGATTCTATTAAATTATAAGTCTTGCCTTATTAATTTTTAAAAAAGGCACCTCAATAAGGTTATCCTCTACGCTTATAAAAACACTATCTTCGCCTACCTTGTTAATCAAACCCTCCCACTCTAATTTACCGTTAATAAGTTCATTCAAGAAAAATCTTGCGCTTTTATTTAAACAACGCAAAAAATCATTTTTAGTCTTAAGCGGCCTATCTAACCCGGGAGAAGAAATCTCCAAGATATACCTACCTTGAATTATATCTTTTTCATCAAGCAACCCGCCTATGTCCCGGTTAAGTATTGCGCATTCATCTAGTGTTATCCCGCCCGTAAGCTTATCCGTTAAAATCCTTAAAACAAGATCTCTACCTTCATACCTGTAAATAATATCCACCAAGATTAAGTTTAAAGATTTTAAATAATCCTCCAACAAAATATTCAACTGACTAATAAGAACTTCCCTATCCATTTACCCCGTTAGAAACATCCTAAATAATATAACCCCCCTAGTTTCTAATGGGGTTTATCTCAAGCTTTAATTTCTTTAATAACTTCCTGCGCTGGTTTAATAATCTTATTTTGGGTGCGGCGGTCTTTAAGCTCTAACGAACCGTCTTTAAGCGCGCCCTTACCAATAATTACCTGCAAAGGTATCCCTAAAAGATCGGCGTCTTTAAACTTTACCCCTGCCCGCTCATCGCGGTCATCAAGAAGAACGTCAATTCCGGAAACTTGCAAATCTTTATATACGCTTAAGGCCATTGCCATAATATTCTTATCCGTTACATCCAAAGCCATAATGATAACCTTATAAGGGGCAAGCTCATTAGGCCAGATAATCCCGTCCTGATCGTGGTTCTCCTCGATTACCGCAGAGATTAAACGCGAGACGCCTAGGCCATAACAACCCATAATAATAGGCTGTAGTTTTCCCTTAGCGTCTAAAAAGTTGGCGCCCAGAGAAACGCTGTATTTAGTCCCCAACTTAAATATGTGCCCAACCTCAATGGCATTTACTTTCTCTAGTGGTTCTTTACATTTAGGGCATCTCTCTTTTGCGCCCTCCTCAAAAGTTCTGGAATATTTACACTTAGGGCAAGTTAAAACCAAATCTTCGCCGTCTGGGGCCACAACCATAAATTCATGCGAAACCTTTCCCCCCATAATTCCGGAATCTGCTTCAGGAATTAAGACATTAAGCCCGCATCTTTTAAAAATCCTTATATAAGCTTCATACATCGCCTGATAATTCTTATCCAGTCCGGCCGCATCACTATCAAAACTATAAGCGTCCTTCATGATAAATTCGCAGGCGCGGATTAAGCCATTTCGCGGCCGAATTTCATCGCGAAATTTAGTCTGAATTTGGTATAAAACTAACGGGAGTTGCTTGTAACTTGACACGTAATTCCTGACTAATTCGGTAATAATTTCCTCATGGGTCGGGCCTAAGCAAATCTTTCTATCCCGACGGTCAATAAACCTAAACATAACTTCGCCGATATCCTTATCCCGGCCCGAGCGCTGCCATAGCTCTAGAGGCTGTAACGCCGGAAGTAAAACCTCGGACGCGCTACAGGAATTCATCTCCTGACGGATTATACTCTGGATATTCTCTAAAACTTTTAAACCTAAAGGAAGATAAGAATAAACTCCGGCCATAAGCATGCGCACTAACCCCGCGCGCAAAAGAAGCTGATAACTTATTGATTCCGCTTCCTGCGGAGTCTCTTTTAAAGTCGGAATAAAAGTTTTTGTCCAGCGCATCACTTAAAAATCTCTTGGGGTAAATTTATACCTGCCTTATAGAATAAAGGGTAAAATACCGGTACTACTCCGGTAGCCCTAAACCTACCCTTGACTTTGCCTTCTTTACTTACCTCTTCAATTTCGTATACAAAAATATCCTCTAGAATAACTTGATAATCTTTTATTCCGTTTACCTGAGTCAGGCGTGTTATCTTCCTAGAGCCATCAGGTAACTGCTCCTGTTGAATAATAAGATTTACAGCTGCGGCTATCTGCCTATGCACGGCCTCCAAAGTTATGGGGATACCACTGGTTAAAACCATGGTCTCGAGCCTATGAATGACGTCTTGCGGGGAACCGGCGTGGATTACTGCCAAAGCTCCTCTATGGCCGGAACACATTGCCTGAAGCATATCCAAAGCCTCCGAACTTCTGATTTCTCCCAAAATAATCCTCCCCGGCCGCATACGTAGAGAATTCTTAAATAAATCTCTTATGGTTACTTCTCCCTTACCTTCGATATTAGGGTTTCTTGTTTCAAGCCTAATTACATGATCTTGAGCCAAGTGCAATTCCGCGGTATCTTCAATAGTAACAATACGTTCATCATTATTAATATATCCGGAGAGGACACCTAAGGCGGTAGTTTTTCCTGAACCAGTTGCTCCGGAAAAAAGCATATTGACTTTGGCCTTAATGCAGGCAATTAAAAAATCTGCCATACACCGGTCTAATGTCCCTAAACCAATCAGGTCTTCGACCGAGCGAATCTCCTCAAGGAATTTCCTGATTGTTACCACTGGGCCGTCTAACGCCAAAGGAGGTATGATAACATTCACCCGAGAGCCATCATCTAAGGAAATATCTACGTAAGGATATGATTCATCAATATGGCGCCGGGTAGGAGCAAGCATCTTTTGAACTACATACATAATCTGCTGGTCACTATCAAAGGTAATTGAAGATATTGTTTTTTTACCGTTCTTCTCCAGGTAAACCTTTTTGGGGCCGTTAATCATAATCTCGGTAATGCTCGGGTCTTTCATAAATTGCTCTATCGGGCCGAAACCGCTAAACTCATCGACTAACTCCCCGATTATTCTTTGCTTATCTTCTTCACCTAGGCCGTGCCGGGGACGATTTACTATACCCTCTATTATCAGCCTGATATTTTCCTTCAGCTCTTCCTTAGTGGCAGAAGCCTTATTCCATAGGCTGCTATACCGAGCAATGAAATCCCGCCTTATTTTATCTTTTAATGTTCCATCCATTTATTCCCCTTTCAGTTGTTTTAACAAGAGCTCCTCGCATTTGGAAAAAGAGATTTTACCTATAGCCTTTCCTCTTTTGAATAATAACCCATATTTTTTGCCGAAGGCAACGCCGATATCCGCTTCTTTGGCTTCGCCCGGTCCGTTAACCACGCAACCCATTATTGCTACCTTAAGCGGCCGAGTCCATAGCCGAAAATCCATAGCTGAAAGTCTTTTCTCTAAATTATTGACTATCTTCACTAAATCCACTTCGCAACGTCCGCAAGTAGGGCAACTGATAATTTCAGGCCCAAAACTGCGCAGGCCAAGCGACTCTAGGATAGCCTTAGCAGCATAAACTTCCTGAAGAGGATTATCTGTAAGCGATACCCTGATAGTATCCCCTATCCCCCCTAAAAGCAAAGCGCCTAAAGCAATACTTGACTTTATGGTTCCGGCAAAAGGAGAGCCGGTAGCAGTAACTCCCAAATGCAAAGGATAATCGCAAACCCTGGCTATCTTGCGGTAAGCCGTAACAGTATCCAATACATTAGATGCCTTCAGCGAAATTACCATATCGTAGAATTTAAATCCCTCCAGCATCTTTATATATGAAAGCGCGCTCTTAACTAATTTATCCGGCATCCCTGATTTCTGTGAGCCGGAATCTTTAACTGATCCCGAGTTTAAACCGATACGCAAAGGTATCCTAGATGATTTTAATGCGCTTATCACTTCCCTGACCTCTTCTTTTTTATAAATATTACCGGGATTAAGCCTGATTTTATCCGCGCCACAATCAATAGCCATAAGCGCAAGCCGATAATCAAAATGTATATCTGCAACTAAGGAAAGGCTAACCCTATTCTTTATCTTTTTAAATGCCTTAGCGTCATCCGCATCTTTTACCGCCAAACGCACAATCTGACACCCTGCATTCTCTAAATCAATAATCTGTT
The DNA here is from genome assembly GCA_002774445.1 of Candidatus Omnitrophica bacterium CG08_land_8_20_14_0_20_41_16. GTDB lineage: Bacteria > Omnitrophota > Gorgyraeia > Gygaellales > Profunditerraquicolaceae > Sherwoodlollariibacterium > Sherwoodlollariibacterium unditelluris. Next base: position 24,367 of record PEYI01000056.1, read on the forward strand.
TAACGGCCTTCTCGATATCTGAAGTCTTAACCTTGACCATAGATTGTATAACAATAGGGCTTCCTCCTCCTATAATAAGGCCGCCGACCTTAACTACCCTTGTTTTATGCCTTTTAATCAACATGATTATTTAGTTACTGCTGAAAAACCCAGCAGTAACTTGATTACACAGATTTTAGAAAAGATTACACAGATTGTCTCGTGGGAGATTTAATCCGTGTAATCTGCTTCTAATCTTTTAATCAGAGAGCTCTGCATATTTTTTAGACTTTTTCAGAGCTCTCATTTAACGAAAAGCTTGGATATCTTATCCCCAAAATTTCTGACTATATCATTATAGGTTACAAAAACCGCCAGGAACATGATAAAAGAAATTCCGATCTTGTTAACTACCCGATCTGCCTTAAGGCTTAAAACCTTACCTCTTATTTTTTCTAAAGCCAGCAATACAATATGGCCTCCGTCTAATATAGGTAACGGCAAGAGGTTAAATATCGCAAGGCTTAAACTTAATACTGCCATCAAATGCAGGATAGCTATAACACCCAGCCTTACCGCTTTAGAGGTAATAAAGAAAATCCCCAGAGGCCCGGTCATAGACTCGCGCATAGAAAGCCTGCCGGTTACAAGGAAACCAAGGGCTTTATAGGTCATAATCGTCAAATCAAAAACTTTACTAAGGCCTAAGGAGAAGGATTTTAGAAAACCATGCCTTACTTCTACTACTTCATCAAAAGGAGTTATACCCAATAAACCGAATTTACGCTTCTGGCCTATCTGATCTTCCATCTGTTTCTCTTTTATTCGTACCGGAAGAATAAGTTCTTTATTTTCTCTTACAAATGATACTTTCACATAATCCTCGGACTTTTTGGCATAAATTATTTTCTGCAGATCTTCCCAATATTCTACTCTTTTACCGTCTATAGCAGAAATCTTATCCCCTATTTTAAGGCCTGCTTCCTGAGCGCCAAGCCCATCGATCAATCCCCCTACCTTAGTGGTCAACGTAGGGTAACCTACAAAACATATCAGCCAAAAGAACAAAATCCCCAAGACATAATTAAGCAAAGGCCCAAAAAATATTATCCAGAAACGCTTACCCGGCTTCTGCGATAAATATTCGTCGGGTCCGCCTTTATATTCCTCCAGGTTATCTCCTGCCATCTTCACGTAACCGCCTAGCGGGATAACGCTAATAGAATATTCCGTCTGGCCTTTTTTTATTTTGATTAATTTCCGGCCGAATCCCAGCGAAAATTCTTCAACCCGCACGCCAATCTTTTTAGCAATAATAAAATGCCCGAATTCATGAACGAGTATCAGTATACTCAAAATAAATAAGAAAATAAGCAAAACTAACATCTTAATTCAACCTCCGGGTAAGGCTATATGCTTCTTGCCTAGCCCAGTTATTAGCAGAACGAATATCATTAAGGGTGGGATTTAAACTATTCTTATGCCTACGCATAACCTTCGCCACTATTTCAGCTATCTCTATAAACTTTAATCTTTCTTTAAGGAATTCTTCCACTGCCACCTCATTTGCCGCATTCATTACCACCGGTAATGTGCCTAACTCTTCTGCCGCCTGATACGCTAACCCTAAACAGGGAAATCTTAAAATATCCGGTTTCTCAAAATTTAACGCCCTTAATTTATAAAAATCTATTCCGGGTAAAGAATTATTCAGCCTTTCCGGATAGGATAACGCGTATTGAATAGGTATACGCATATCCGTAACGGATATCTGCGCCAAGACAGCTCCGTCTACGAACTCAACCATAGAGTGAACCAACGCTTCAGGATGAATCAAGACTTTAACCTTATTACGACTCACATCAAATAAAAACATAGTTTCTAAAAGCTCCAAACCCTTATTCATAAGTGTCGCGGAATCTACGCTGATCTTCTTACCCATCTTCCATCTGGGATGTTTAAGCACCCTGGGTACAGATACGCTTTTTAAAACCCTGCCGCTCTCATGATAAAAAGGGCCCCCTGAGGCAGTAAGATAAATAGTTTTTAACCTGCCCCGGTCTTGGCCTTCAAGGCACTGCCATATTGCTGACTGTTCGCTGTCTACCGGGATAATCTTTACTCTTGCCCTATTAGATATACGCATAATAAGCGGCCCGGCCATAACCAAGGCCTCTTTGTTAGCTAAGGCAATATCCTTGCCGCTATCTATCGCGCTAAGTAAAGGCTCGAATGCAGCTGAACCGCTTATGGCGAACATAAACTGGCCTATTCTCTTATCTTTAATTAACTCAATTAGGCCTTCGTCATCGGAAAAAACTCTTACCTTGGGGCTTAAGTTCCTCTCAAGTTTAAACGCGGCTCCTTTATCCTTTAGGCAAACGAATAGAGGATGAAATTCCTTTATTTGGCCATCCAAAGTTTTTATGTCCGCGTTAGCGGATAAACCTATAACCCTAAATCTATCCGGAAACCTCCTTATAACACTAAGCGTATTCTTTCCGACAGATCCGGTTGAACCAAGTATGGCAATATTTTTCATTTTAATAAGGCTACGCTCATATAAAAATAAAATACCGGGGCAGTAAATAAGAGGCTGTCGATCTCATCCAGTACTCCGCCCATCCCCGGAAAGATATTGCCGGAATCCTTGACTTCGCAATCACGCTTGATTAAAGATTCGGAAAGATCTCCTAACTGAGCCAATACGCTTATACTTATGCCCAAAACTATAAGATGTAAATAATTAAAACCTAACAATGGCCTACAGGCTATGGCAGAAAAGACGCTAAAACCAACTCCTCCGATTGCGCCTTCAAAAGTCTTCTTTGGGCTTATGGCCGGAAAAAATGGAATCTTGCCAAAACGGCTGCCAATAAGATATGCCCCGATATCGCATGATTTCGTAATTAACAACACCGAAGCCAAAAGGCCCAAGCCGCTGCTTAGATACCTTATTTTAATTAAGAAACTAAAAAACCATGAAATATAAATTATCCCGAATATTGTGGTAGCTATGCCTATAATGGCGCCAGAATGCTCACGGCGCTTAAACTGCATAATGATAAGGAATACAAGAGCCAGGACAATAAATAAAAACTCCCAGCCATGGGTTAGCTCAAAACGAAACATTATGGACAAAGGAATAATGACCCCCATGCCTATACCGAAATATTTATAGGTGGATATCCCCTTCTTTTCAAGCATCAGGAAGAACTCATAAAGGCCCGCGGCGATAAATAGAGTAACTACCAAACCGCAAAGCCAGTCAATAAATATAACCCCAATAATCATAGCGACAAGCAGGCTTGAACTGGCTATTCTTTTTGTTAACATCCTCCAAACCTTCTCTCTCTTGCCTGATACTCTCCTACTGCGGCCTTCAAATCATTCGCTTTAAAATCAGGCCAAAACTTCTTAGAAAAATATAACTCCGTGTAAGAAATCTGCCAGAGCAGGAAATTGCTTATGCGCATCTCGCCGCTGGTGCGTATTAAAAGATCCGGATCCGGCAAGCCAAAGGTATAAAGCCAACCGCTAAATTTATCTATATCCAGATCATCTATATCCAATTCCTGAGATAATGCCGCCCGGGCAAATTTCTTAGCCGCTTCAACTATCTCCTGTCTTGAGCCGTAATTTAAGGCCAAGACTACGGTCAATCCGGTATTATCTTTAGTTTTCTGCTCTGCCCCTTTAATCTTCTTTTGTATACCTAAAGGCAAAGGCTCATCTTTACCAATAACCTTAAAACGGATATTATTCTTATGCATATCTCTAACCTCTCGATCAAGAAAGCTGCCGAAATAACGCATAAGCATATTAATTTCCCTCTTAGGCCTAGCCCAGTTCTCTGTGGAAAAGGCAAAAAACGTTACCACCTTAATACCTATCTCCGCGGCCGCCTTAACAATCTCTTTAACTCTCTTAACGCCTTCCCGATGCCCGGCAGTGCGAGATAGCCCGCGCTTACGCGCCCACCGTCCGTTACCGTCCATTATAATGGCGACGTGTTGAGGGATATTATTTTTATCAATCATAATGTAACCCAATAAACGCAACAAACCTTTAGCTATTTAACTTTTTATTAGCTATTTAACTTTTTATTGGTGGACACGATAATCTATATTCGGAAATATATTATCTTTATATTCAATATCTTCAAGCCAGTTATAATCAAGAGAATCCCCTTTTATATCATCATATAAACGGCCAAATTTTAAAAGGTGATCCTTAATGCGCCGCGTGGCGTATTCTGTATGCGTCCCTGCCCCTAAAATAAAGGCCCAGTCAGAACTCTGGGCTAGCAGCAGTTCGCGTAAAGCTTGGTTTAAGGCCCGTTTGGTTATCCCGTTTACATTAGGATATTGTTTAACTAGCTCCGTCATTCTATCTGAAGCCGCATGCAAATGCCGGTAAACCCAATCGTTCGAACCCTGTAACCACATCTCACTATAACCCTTCCAACCCCAGCTTGACATTGATGGGGTAAGCACCTGATTGCGCGGATTCTCATCTAAGTATTCCAGGGCCGTAGTCAAACGTAGCTCATCCTGATCAAGGGCAATCTTGCGGATTAAAAACTCAAGCCAAACCGGGCCCTCATACCACCAGTGGCCAAACAACTCCGCATCATAAGGAGAAACAATTATCGGCTTCTTCCCTAAAAGTTCATACAGGTATTCTACCTGCTTTTGACGGTTAAACATGAAATTTCCGGCGTGGGCTGCTGCTTTCTCGCGCCCCCATTGCGGCACATAAGGCTGTTTATGATTACCCGTTCCCGTAATACGGTAATACTTTATCCCGGTATTAGTCCGTATCCCATCAGGATGGATATAGGGTTTAATATAATCATATTCCAAATCAAAACCTATATCGCGGTAGAACTCACGGTAATTATAATCCCCCGGGTAACCTTCAATTGAAGACCAGACTTGCCTTGATGACTCTAAGTCTCTGGCAAAACAGGCAACCCCCGTCCCCTTGCAGTAGGCCGGAGCAAATACTCCGTATTTAGGCCTAGGCCTTCCATGCAAAATGCCATGAGAATCAACGAAGAAATAACGTAACCCCGCTTCTTTTAATATCTCGTCATGCCCTGGATGATAGCCGCATTCAGGAAGCCAAATACCACGAGGCCTCCTAGCGAATACACTCTCATAATGCGCTACGGCAACCTTTACCTGAGCGCGTACAGATTCCTTGCAAATATCCATAAGTGGGAAATATCCATGGGTAGCGCCGCAGGTAATAATCTCCAGCTTGCCTAAATCCTGAAACTTCTTAAACGCGCTAATTAAGTTACGATTATACCTCAAGAAGGTATCTCGGCTAGCCAAGAATTCATTAAGATACATAGAAGCCAAATTCTGAAACTCCGGCTGCCAGCGCGTCCTCTCGATCTCTTTATGCGCTAACTCAATAAGCCTATTGATATGTTTTAAGTAGCGCCCTTGAAGGAGGGGGTCACTAAGCATTGAGATTAAAGTCGGGCTTAACGTCATGGTGATACGAAAGTCAACACCGTCGTTGAGCAATCTTTCAAATACCATAATTAAAGGCACATAGGTCTCGGTTATCGCTTCATAAAGCCAGTCTTCCTCTAGGAAATCTTCGTGCTCCGGATGGCGCACGTAAGGAAGATGCCCATGCAAAACTAAACAAAGGTACCCTTTATGCATGTTAATGAGCCCCGACGCTCGCTTGCGCTTGGTCGGGGCGAATTAACCCCCGCCGATTTGATTCGATTTGATGCATCGAATCAAATCGAATCAGCGGGGGAAGTTCGGACAGATAAATTATGTCGCTTATAATCTTGTTACAGGGCTCCATAACTTATGTCCTCACTTATTTAGTTTCTCTATTTACAATTGGAGTAATGGTGCGTTCTTCTAAATTATCTTTTGAGACGGCCTTAACCGGAATAACTTGTTTACCGTTAGGTAAAGCAAAACGCAGGGTAAACGTCCCATCGCGCCTTAAGGCTATAGGCCTATTCTGGACAGTCACTTTAGCATCGGCTTGAGTTGCGCCATAGACAATCAGTTCGCAATTAACTTCCAGCCAAAAACTCCTTGAGGCCGGCCTTTTTACCGGACTAACCATAGAGGCAATCCCGGGTGAACTTATGATACCCTTGCGCCAGACGCCTCCAGCAGGAGAACTTCTGCCTAAACCAAGACCCATACCATAAAGTTTAGCGAACATATCATCGGGAATCATCCATTCCTCATCAGTAATCCAAGAGGGCCTATCAAGGGGAGTCTTTACGGCATTAGAACGCAATATAGTTATGAACTTGCCGTCGCTTAATATAAGCCCCAAATCTACGCACCACGATCTTCCGGCAGTGCCTATATCAATATACCAACTATTGGCAAACCCAGGTATCTCAATGTCAAAAAACCTGTTTGCATTTGAACCATTAAAAATAATGCTGCTCACATCATATACACGCAACACTCTTCTGGCTTTATAGAATGCATCCTTAAGTTCTGCTTTAAATTTATCCCAGATAGATTCTTTCGCCTCCCAGTAGGCATAAAGCCACCAAGGGTCGCGCACTACTAAAACTATTTTATCCCGGCCATATAAAGAAGGCAGTTCCCTTTTTAAACCGCCTTGCATAAGCATAGCCTTAGCATGCGAAAATTTTGCCGTGCCTATAGCTGCCCCCTGCTCCCTTAAGATATCTTTCTTAATACCTATCCGGGAAACAGATTTTATAATTTTCTTAGGCTTTCTGCTCTTCAGGACGGCCTTCTTTCGGATTATTTTTTTTACCTTTGCCTTTACGCGCGCTAATAATTTTTTCATAATCCCCTCCTTAATGAGTCCCGATACTCCTCCGACATATCGTCGGAGTCGGTCGGGGCGAATTATTGAACACAATTATGCGCCAAGGGCGCATCTAGTGAAATCCCGCGTCAGCGGGAACCCCGAAGCGTGCGTAGCAGATTTCGCAAGAAATCTGCAAGCGCTTACGCGAGGGGTAATCTATAAGTTGCGGCCTCACTAACAAAAAAAGGGAAAATTATCCCCTTTTAAAGAACTTTAAAAGAACCGTTCTTTGTCCACGCCTCTATTTCATTTCTTGGCCTTTTTGCTGTTTGCTAAAGCTTCCTTGAGGTCATCTTCCAATGCTTGCTTAAGCTTAGTTACCTTCTCCAGCTCCTCTTTAATACTCTGGCCTACCAATTGCTCTTGAACCAAAACCTTCTTAATAGCTTGAGAACTAGCCTTCTCTTCCTCCAGCTCTTTCTCTCTAGCTTTTAATTTCTCTAAGATTGCGGCTTTCTCCTTTGTAAATTTAATCATCTTTTCTTCAAGGTCCATCCTCTGCGCCATCTCTTTCCTTCTCGCAGAACTCTGGCTATACAGATTCGCGCAGGAACCTATATTAAAGACAAAGAGGATTAAACTTAAAACCGCCAATATGACTACTAACTTTCCCTTGGGCATCTCTTCCATTATTTATTTCAAGTTCTCTTTAGGCTCAAGAAGCCCTGATTCATCTCTTTTCAACGTATTGCCTTCTTTGACCTTAGTAACCTTAGGCTGGATAACAATCTCAACCCTGCGATTTAACTTTCTGCCTTCTCTTGTATCATTTGAGGCAACAGGGTGATACTCGCCAAAACCAATCGCCGAGATGCGTTCTGGAGAGATGCCTTTTTCGTTAACTAAAAAATGCAGCACGCTTAAAGAGCGCGCGGTTGACAACTCCCAGTTAGATTTCCAGTTGGAATATTTAATTTGGACATTATCAGTATAACCCTCTATACCTATATTAAAGTCGGCTACATTATCTTTTAATACCGAAGAGACCTTATCCAATAAAGAATAAGCCTTCTCTTTTATTTTGGCTTTACCGGAATCAAACAAAAGATCACCAACCACGGTAATAACTAGGCCCTTCTCCATCATCTCTAACTTTACCTGCTTATCAGATATCTCCTGGCCCAATCTATCCTCTAATAGTTTCTTGGCAGAAGCAAGCTCGTCTAATTGGTTAGAAAGTTCTTCAATCTTTTGCGCGTCCGAACGCCTGCCACTTTGAAATATAAATGTGCATCCTACCAAGGCAAAACTCATAAATACTGCTAAACCGGTTTTAAATATCCTTTCCATAGTTCACCTCTCCTTGTATAAAAAGTACACACCGGCCTCTCCCCCGAAAGGGCGCACTTGGCAATCATTTATGCCAAGGTGCAAATAAAGCCGGGTGTTTTCTTATGAATTTTAATATAGCACAAGCTCAATTAACAGTCAAGAAAAATCGTATCTTCTCTGGATGAACCCACTGAAACCATGTTCACCTTAACCTTAAGCATCTCTCTAAGCCTGTTAAGATACACCCTGGCATTAGGATGTAACTCTTTATAACACCTTGGCTTATTTGAAGTCTCAGGCCAACCAGGGGCTTCTTCATATACCGGCTTAACCTTGCTCAAGGCCTCAAAGTCTTGGGGAAATTCGTGTAGAAGCTTACCTTTATATCTATAGGCAGTGCATATCTTAATCTTTCTTAAACCATTCAATACATCCATTTTCATAATCACTAACTCCGATATCCCGTTAATCATAACCGCCTCTCTTACCATCAACGCGTCAAACCATCCGCATCTTCTCGGACGGCCGGTAGTCGAACCGAATTCATTTCCTTTTTTACGCATAAACTTGCCAAATTCTAAAGAGAATTCCGTCGGAAAAGGCCCTTCGCCTACCCTTGTAGTGTAAGCCTTAGCTACGCCGATAACCTTGTCTATCTTAACCGGAGATACACCACTGCCTATGCAAGCTCCACCGCTGGTAGTGGAAGAAGAAGTAACAAAAGGATAGGTGCCAAAATCAATATCCAAAAAAGTCCCTTGGGCACCTTCAAAAAGAATATCTTTTTTATCGCAGGCCGCTTCATTCAAAAGAAGCATGGTATTAGAGATATAAGAGGCGAACAAATTACCATAATTAATATACTCGCGGTATATGGCCTTAAAATCAAAACCCGGGTGCCTATAGACCTTTTTAAAAATCTCATTCTTTTCTTTTAAATTATCTTTTAACTTCTCAGCAAAGACTTTCGGATTTAAAAGATCCGCCATACGGATACCGCAACGGTTAATTTTGTCCGCATAGCAGGGGCCGATACCCCTTCCAGTAGTGCCTATCTTATGCTCTCTTTTAGCCTCCCTAAGCTGATCTAATATCCTATGATACGGCATAATTACATGCGCGAGAGAAGAAATCTTAAACCGGCCGCTTATATTAATCCCTGCCCTCTTTAGCCCTTCTATCTCATTTTGAAGGACGAGAGGGTCAATAACCACCCCATTGCCTATGCAGCAGACCTTATGCTTATGCAGTATCCCCGAAGGCATAAGATGGAATATATATTCTTTATCCCCCACCACCACGGTATGCCCGGCATTATTCCCGCCCTGATAACGCACGATATAATCCACCTTTTGGGATAAAATATCCACTATCTTGCCCTTGCCTTCATCTCCCCATTGTGTGCCTATTATTACTATATTCATAAGATATTTGGTCGATAGACTATAGGCTATAGACTATAGTCCCGCTCATTTTTAGATTAGGGAGTCATGGTGAATAGCTTCCGAGCTATTTCCGGATTCTTCGCGATAAATTTAAGCTCATCATCAACAAGGGGCTTTTGATTATGCACATTGGCGTATCTGACTAATTCTAAGATTTCGGCTGCCTGTGCATCATCGCGGAAAGCAACCTCTATCTTCTCATAAACATTCCTAAATCCTTTTATCCCAGAATACTCTCCGGCAGTAATCTTACGCCCGGTTTCAATTA
>PEYI01000042.1 GCA_002774445.1 Candidatus Omnitrophica bacterium CG08_land_8_20_14_0_20_41_16
ATCTTCTCATAAACATTCCTAAATCCTTTTATCCCAGAATACTCTCCGGCAGTAATCTTACGCCCGGTTTCAATTATTTCCGGCTCTCCCCTGCCTAATTCCTCATAATCATACAACTCATAATTACGCCTGTCCTTCAGGGCCCCGTCGGCATGAATACCGGATTCATGAGCAAAGGCATTTGCGCCTATGCCCGGTTGATTTATGGGGATAGGGACACCAAAGGCATAGGAGGCATATTTACAGATCTTCCAAGCTTTTTTTAAATTTACTTTATCGTCAAGGAATAGGCCTTGCATACCGCTTCCGTATTTTATGGCCAAAACTACCGAAACTAAATCTGCATTCCCCGCGCGCTCTCCCATGCCATTAACACAGGTATTGATATAGGCGTCTACCCCTGCGTCATTGGCTGCCTTGGCCCCGGCAATGGAATTAGCCACAACTAACCCTAAATCATTATGGCAATGCACTTCTATCGGAATATTCACCGCCTCTGTTAGCAGCTTTATCCTCTCATATATACTAAAAGGCGTATCATAACCTAAGGTATCGCAATACCGAATTCTTTGGGCCCCGGCAGCCTTGGCACTTAAGGCAAACTCAATCAGGTAATCTATCCTCGTGCGCGAGGCATCCTCGGCATTTACGCCTATAGATTCAGCGCCCAGCCGTACCGCCTCCTTAACCGCATCAGACATCTCCTTAATCACTGATTTATGGTCAAGCTTACCTTTGAATTTATGCACAATCATCTGATCAGACGTAGATATAGATAAATTAATATGCTTAAGATTCGGAACTAATTTAAAGGCGTTTTTCACATCATCCTTTATGGCCCTGAGCCATCCGCTTAATCTTATGGTAAAAAGAGGGTCTTTTTTAGCTAATTCCAGATTCGCATTAAGATAGTTCGTTTCATGACGCGTGACGGGAAAACCAAACTCCGACTGAAATACGCCCATCTCATTTAAGTAAATATTAAGCATGGTCTTCTGAAGCTTGGAAAGGCATATGCGCGAAGTCTGCACGCCATCGCGATTAGTTACATCAATGATATATATCTTCGGTTTAGCCGCCATATCTCCTCACTTTCCCTCGGGAAGAGAACAGATTACAGAGTACGGATTACAGAAATATTTTCTCTGTTCTCTGTTCTCTGTAATCTAAATTATTTCTTAAGTATCTTTTTAAAATCTTCCTTAGCAAGAACTCCCTTAGAACCGAATATTTCCTGATTATTCAAAAGATAAGTGGGCCCGAACATAATCTTAAGTTCGCTATTTAAGGCAATATTCTCTTTAAGCAAGGATTCCCCCTCGCCGCCTCTGGCACAAGCCTTTATTTTTTCTGTATCTAAGCCTTTCAGGCAATCATCCCACCAAGAACTATTGATATTTTTTGCCCTGCAGGAGAGATAATCCGAGAAGACGTTAGGATAGTATTTTTGCACGCATACCGCGCGCAAATCATCCTCAGTCTCCAATATGCCTGTAGGCGTATCAATTTTATCTCCCTGCTGAATTGCTAAGAAGTGTATCCGGGGATCAAGCTCCCTGATTGCTTCCAAAATCCCGAAGGCATTCTTATCGTATAGGCTCAAGAAAAGATCCAAACGGCCGTTAACTTTTTTTCTGTTCAAAAACCAAGAAACGCCGCTGACTTCGTATTTCAACATATAAAAACCACCCTTCTCTTCTAACTTATCCTTTAAATTGCTAAACCCCCGCTCTCTATCTACCTCCTTACCTAAAAGATAGGCCGGGAGTCCGGAAATATTCAATTCCTCAACCAATCTTGCCGCCTTTTTTTCCGGATAATAAAGGTAAACTGCCTTCAAACCGGGAAATTGCTCTTTAAGAAAATCTGAGACCTTTTCAGCATTGCAAGTTAAACAATTTTTAAATGTAATTACGGTTAAATTAACCTTGGCTGCCTCGTTAAATAAACAGCGGGCGCCTATATTCCCCGCATTCTGGCAAGAACCGGCAAAGCCTTTCTTTTTACAATCTCCGTCGGAGAAACAGCGCGGCAATATGGAAATAATCCCGGGGTCATCATTAATCTTGTCGGATAACCGAATCTCTTCTGCCTTACAATTAACCACCCTGCCATCTTCTATGCTTAAGGCTGCCTTCCCAAGCATACGGCCCTGCCAGGCTGGCTTTAAAATAACCGTGCTCCCGGATTTGACGAGAGATTCCTGTTGCAGGTGGTTATGCCCATCAATAAGGATATCTATTCCGGAAACGGCATTAATTAATTTTAAGTCTTCCTCTTCCCCAAGATTGCTTAAGACGATAATAACGCTAGCGCCGCTTTTTTTAAGAGAAGCTATTGAATCCTTTAAGGGGATAACCGGCTCGGTAAACTTTAAGCCCTGTAACTTTTCTTTAGCCTTAGCATTAGTTAAGCCTATAATCCCAAAACTTACGCCGCCGGCATCATGTATAATATAAGGCGATATCTTATCGGACTTAAGATTAACGGAGATAAATCGCAATTTTGATTTACCGATATTCTCCTCTAAAAACCCTTCTCCAAAATTAAACTCGTCATCGCTAATATTAACTGCGTCATACTGCATTAATTCCATGGCGCGCAAGTTTATAGCGGCCCTTCGCATATCCAACTGGGTATTCTGGGTATTCTGGTCTAAGAGCCCGGAGCTGAAAAAATTTCCGGAATCTAAAAGCAGTATATCAGGATTGGTTTTCCTTAATTGCTTGATTAAGGCAGCCCTGCGCGCTACTCCGCCATCCGGCTCTATCGGGCAATGACAGGGATAAAGCATGGCATGAGTCTCCCCGGTGTAAAGCAAAGTAACTTCTTTGGCAAAAGCAGCTGCGCAATTCAGAAACCAGAAAACGGAAACTAATAACCCAAAAATAAGTATTTTTTTCACCCCGCACCTTCTAAAATATTCATAGTTAGATATTTTAGAGGTGTGGGGTAATGAATTAAAAGAAGGGGCGAGGTTCATATTCTTATCCCTTTCACCATCAATATATTCTCAAGTTTCTTTATCTTATCCACGGTCTCAATTGATATAGGGCTATCTATATTCAAGACGCTAATCGCCTTCCCGCCCGGCTTGTCACGGCCAAAGGTCATCGCCGCGATATTTATATTGTGTTTACCCAAAAACGTCCCGAGGATACCGATTAAACCCGGCCTATCCCAGTTTTCAATATAAATCATATTGCCCAAAGGAGCCAACTCAACATAATACTCATCAATCTTGACAATCCTAGGCTGTTTGTTTCCGGATAAGGTGCCGAAGATAATCCTCGTCTCCTTATCGGTTTTAATCTCAAGCTGAATAAGATTTACAAATTCATTCTCCTTGGAAGATTTTGCCTCTTTAATCTTAATTCCCCTCTCTTTAGCCAAAGAAACAGCGTTAATAAAATTTACCGTTTCTTTCAATATCGGAGAAAGCAGGCCTTTAGATAAAGCCATGGTTAACGGGCTTAAATCATACGCGGCTATTCCCCCGCTATAACTTATATCTAACTCTTGAAATCTCCCCTCCACAAGCTGTCCGGAGAATGCGCCTAATCTCTCCGCCAATGCTATATAAGGATCAAGTATCTTGCAAACTTCAGCTTCCAAACAAGGATAATTTGCGGCATTGCGTATACCTTTACCTAATAATGCATCGCGCACAATCTCAGCAACTTCAATAGCCACATTTACCTGCGCCTCTTCAGTGGAAGCGCCTAAATGAGGAGTAACAATAACATTATCCAGCCTTAAGAGTTCACTCTCGGGAGCAATCGGTTCTTTTTCAAAAACATCCAGAGCCGCGCCGCTAACCTTGCCTTCTTTCAACGCATTGACTAAAGCCGCCTCATCTACAATCCCGCCCCTGGCGCAATTAATAATACGCACGCCTTTCTTCATTAAAACAAACTGTTTATCTGAGACCATATGCTTTGTTTCGTCAGTCATCGGTGTATGTACGGTAATATAATCTGCCTGCTCGAATAAATCTTTAAGCTCTACGACCTCTACCCCTAAAGACTCGGCGACATCGCGCGAAAGAAAAGGGTCATAGGTTAAAACACGCATCCCAAATGACAAAACTCGTTTGGCCACTTCCTTGCCTATCCTGCCAAAACCAATTATACCTAGGACTTTGGAATAAAGCTCAACTCCCATAAATTTGGAACGTTTCCACTCGCCCTTCTTAGCAGAGGCGCTTGCCTGAGGGATATTACGCGAAAGCGCTAAAATCATGCTCACCGTGTGCTCGGCGGTAGAAATGGTATTCGCGCCGGGGGTATTCATGACAATTATTCCTTTTTGAGTGGCTGCGTCTAAATCCACATTATCCAGGCCGACCCCTGCGCGGCCAATAACTTTAAGCCTTGAGGCGGCACTAATGATATCTTTGGTGACTTTAGTGGCGCTACGCACCAAAAGCGCATCATAATCTTTTATAATCTCTCTCAGCTCGCCGGGCTTAAGATCAGTTTTTACATCAACCTGAAACTCTTTAACCTTTTTTAAAATCTTTAAACCCTCATCAGAAAGAGGGTCGCTGACTAAAATTTTAATCATTATTATAGCTCCTTAATTTATAAAAATACTTCTTCTGCCGCCTTAATACCCGAACCTAATTGAAACTTATAACCCATCTGCGTCAAGACTTTTTCTAAACACGAGATACCGGTAATAATATCAAACTCCTCAATAAAACCCATATGCGCAATCCTGAAAATTTTGCCCTTTAGCTTACCCTGTCCGCCGGCAATAGTCACCCCGTAACTATCGCGCATAGTCTTGACTAATTTTTCTCCGTCTAAACCTACGGGGACACAAACTGCGGTAACCACGTCTGAAGAAGCGGTTGGCGCAAATATTGCCAGGCCCAAGGCCTTCATTGCTGCCCGGGTAGCGTCTGCCATCTTTCTATGCCTTAAGAAGATATTCTCCAGCCCATCCTGCTTTATTATTTTAAACGCTTCCGTTAAAGCGATAATCAAGGTAATTGCCGGCGTAAAAGGGGTATCCGTCTTATCTAATGCCTTCTTGGCTTCCCTTAAATCCAAATAATAACGCGGGCTCTTAGACGCCTCAATTAGTTTGAAGGCCTTAGGGCTTACTGAGATAAAACTTAACCCCGGAGGAAGCATAAGGCCCTTTTGCGAACCGGAAACAACAATATCGCAAGACCAGGCATCAGTCTTTAAATCAATTGCGCCCAATCCGCTTATGGCATCTACGACTAAAACTGCTTCCGTATTTTTTACTACCTTGCCGATACTGGCGATATCATTTACTACGCCGGTAGAAGTTTCACATAAAGTAGTAAATACCGCTTTTATTTTAGAATTAGCCTTTAGTTTTTGCTCTACAAGAAAAGGATTAACCGCCTTGCCCCATTCTACGTCAATAACCTCAACCGTTATACCATAGGCATAGCAGATTTCCGTCCATCTCTCGCCAAATTTACCGCCCTGAACAACCAAGGCTGTGTCCCCTGCGGATAAAAGATTAGTTACCGATGCCTCCATAGCGCCTGTGCCTGAAGAAGCTAAGATAAAGACGTCGTTCTTAGTTTGATACACATATTTTAAGCCTTCGCTTACCTCTTTTAATATTGCCTGAAACTGCGGGGTACGGTGATGAATAATCGGCCGGCTCATCGCCTCTAAAACCTGCGGCGGAAGAGGCGTTGGTCCGGGTGTTAATAAATAATTCTTGTGCATCTGTTGACCCTCCTCTAATTTTTAGTTTTCAGTTTTTAGTTTTGTTATTATTTTTCTTACCCGGCATGATTACTTCATCTACTATTCCGTATACCTTAGCCTCATCAGCAGACATAAAATAATCCCTGTCGGTATCCTTCTGAACCTTCTCCAGCGCCTGGCCGGTATGCTGCGCGAGTATCTGATTAATTTTATCGCGCATATTCAGGATTTCTTTGGCATGGCGCGAAATATCTTCCGCCTGGCCCTGGATTCCTCCCCAAGGCTGATGAATCATAATCCTGGCATTAGGCAGAGATTGCCGTTTACCTTTTGTGCCAGCGCATAAGATTAGGGCGCCCATACTCGAGGCCTGCCCTATGCAATAGGTGGCTATATCGCATTTAACAAACTGCATGGTATCATATATAGCTAAACCTGCGGTAACCGAGCCGCCGGGAGAATTGATATAAACATTTATATCCTTATTAAAATCCTCCATCTGTAGAAATAAAATCTGGGCGATAATCAGGTTAGCCACATAATCGTCAACAGGGGTCCCGATAAATACTATACGGTCTTTAAGCAGCCGGGAATATATATCATAGGCCCTTTCATAACCGCGAGCCGTCTGCTCAATAACCATAGGGACTAAAGTCTGATTTTTGATAACCATAAACACCTCCTTACCCATAAGGGCACACCCGCGCAATTTCCCCACGAGGGGGACACTGGCGCAATTCCAATAAGCGCCAGGTGCATATTAGCGCGGGGTGTTGCGCAGAAGCGCACACCGGCCCATCCAATTGGGCCGAGTGTTGTTTTTTAAGCCGCTATATTCCAATTTGCCTCTCTTAATAAAAATTCCATTACCCGGCGCGGCATATGTTCATCAGGAGCAATATTCTCTTTTTTGGCTATCGCTAAAAGGACTAAATAAACCTTAACCTGATTTTTAGCTTCGGGCTCCAGTTCCTCGCGCATCTTTTGAGCCTGTTCTTCTATTTTATCGGCCGGGATACCTTTTAAAGCCAAATCCACCTTGGCCTGGCGAAGCATATCCTCCAATTGTCTCTTAACTAAAGACTGGGGCAATTTAAAATCCAACCCCTTGACCAAATCCTCAATAATCCCACTTTCTACTTTCTGCCGCTCGGCATTCTCTTTCTGGATAAAAACCTGCTTCTCCAAGACATTTTCCAGCTGGGCCAAAGAAGGATAACCCAAAGACTTAGCTAAGTTATCGTCTATCTTCTCTAACTTACGCGATTCTTTCAATGAATCAATGGCGCGCTTTACTTCATCGCTCGAAACACTTACATTCTTATAATTGATTTTAATGCCCTTATAATCTTTTACATCAATCTCGGGGCTAATCTCTACTCTGGCCTTAAAAGAAAGTTTATCACGGTCTAATTTCACCTCGGATATCTTAGGCAAGTCAATAACATCAAGCCCCTCTTTGTTAATAGCCTGATTATAAATATCCGGGATTAACTCCTCTAAGACCTGCTTGTGCGCATAGCTGCCGTATTGCTTCTCCAAGATATCCCGCGGAGCGTGCCCGGGACGAAACCCCGGAACCTTGGCCTCACTTAAGATACGTTTAAATACATCTTCAAATTTGTCCTTAACCATATCGCCGCTTACCTCAACATTAATTTCTCTTGTATTACCATCAATCTTCTTTACTTCGGTATTCATTCTTTTCCTTCTATCCCGACTCGCAAGCTTGTGGCGAAATTCTCTTCGATAATTTCACCACGCTCCTCGGGATAAATTCGCCCCCGTCGTTTTGATTCGCTTTGCGGATGCAAAACGAATCAGCGGGGGGCTCATTTACATTCTAAATTTTTCCCCCAGATAGACCTGCCGCGCCTGCGCGTTATTAATAAGTTCGTTAGCTGTCCCGGAAATAAGAATTTTACCTCCAGCAATAAGATACGCGCGGTCAGTTATTAAAAGTGTCTCCCTTACGTTGTGGTCAGTAAGCAAAATCCCTAATCCCTTTCCCTTTAACTCTTTAATAATCTCCTGCGCCTCATTAACCACAATAGGGTCAATGCCTGAAAAAGGCTCATCCAAAAGTATAAAAGAAGGGTTAGTGACCAATGCCCGGGTAATCTCTAATCTTCTCCTCTCGCCCCCTGATAAAGTATAAGACTTATTCTTCCTTAAATGCGCGATGTTTAATTCATTAAGGAGGCTGTCTAATCTTGCCTTCCTCTCGGACCTGCCTATAGGTAATGTCTCTAAAATCGCTAAGATATTTTCTTCAACGGTCAGCTTCCTAAAGATTGAGGGCTCCTGCGAAAGGTAACTTATCCCGAAACGGCAACGTTCATGAATGGGAAGATTGGTAATATCATAATTATCAAAGATTATCTTGCCGCGGTTAGGGGGGATGATACCTACGATCATATAAAATGTCGTAGTTTTGCCTGCACCATTAGGGCCTAAAAGACCGACGATCTCGCCGCGTTTAACCAGAATATCAACCCCACAGACAACTTCCCGGGCGTTATATGATTTGCTTAAATCCTTAATTTCCAAAAGATGCATTCTTAAACTCTTCTGTGGAATAAAAAACTAACTTAGGGTGGCCGCTTAAAACCACTTTCTTATCCAGGGCTGTATATATTGCCTCCTGGCTATAAGAAATATTCTCTCCGCGCACGATCTTTACATTACCGCTGGCGATTATTTTATCTATGCTATTTGCCATGGACTTGGTTGTTTTATCTGCCTTCGCGCTATTGTCACCCGTCATAAAATAAAGGTCCATCTTATCGCTATAGATTATCAAATCCAGCTTTTCTACTTTAACATTATCATTAAAAGAAGCAATATTTTTTTCGTAGTCCACTATCAATTGGCCATCGCAGGTAATTATAATCTTATCCTTAAGCGCCAGCTCTTTAAGGCTATCTTTTTCCGAGTTAATATCCACGCGCACATCTTTATTCAAGGCTACTTTCTTTAGGCTTTGTTCGCCGTGCGCTCCGGTACCCACAATGGCTATATTGTCTTTCTCTATATTTACCTTATCTTCTGTAGTCACTACCTGGTTTTTCCTGTCCCAATCCATAGAATTAGTAGTAAGCTTTGCCCCTTTAGAAGTCGTGATCACCACATCCTTCTCTAAATGCACTTTGCCGTCAGTTTTATTAAAATCACCTGTTTTAGCGGTAAGATTGACATTTTCTTCCTTGCCATATAAGTTACCGTCCACGTCTTTTAGTTTAACTACTTCTGTGAAGATATCCGCGGATTTACCGGATATATCCCAGCTTTTTTTACCTTTATCTTCGTAACCGGATATGGAAAAATCACTTATCTGCTGGTCAGCTTCGCCTGCTGGCTGCGAAGCGGCCAAGCAGGCACCCAAAAACCCAAAAATCCAAAAACTCAAAAACAAAAAAACAGTTTTCCCGTTTTTCGGTTTTTTAGTTTTTACATTAAAGACCATAGAATTTTACAATATCTTCCCATTTACCTTGAGCCTTAAGGATTAATTCCGCTATCTCGCGCACTGCCCCGCGGCCGCCATATCTTATCGTTATATAAGAAGCAGCCTGTTTTATCTCCGGGCAGGCATTAAATACCGCAACACCCAAACCCACAAGTTTCATTAAACCTAAATCCACTAAATCATCCCCGACAAAACAAACTTCATCTTTTGAGACATTATATTTTTTAAGCAGCTTGCCCAATATAGCGCTCTTGGGGGAGACATCACTAAAAATCTCAGCCACACGCATATCTCTCGCGCGCGGCTTGATCGTTCGTGAACCCTTAGCGGTAATAAGAACGGTTTTAATGCCCGCCTTGTTTAGAACATAAACCCCTAACCCATCATGCACGTCAAAAAACTTTGAGTCGCGGCCTTTAGAATCATAAACGATGCGCCCATCAGTAAGCACGCCATCAACATCTAAAAGAAGGAGCCTTATCTTCTTGGCACGTTCTTTTAAGCTTTCTTTTACCCCATTAGAAACTATTTTATTGACATTTGCCTGCGTGGTGTTTCTAACGGGGTTCACTTCCATATTTGACATATCAAACGAGGCCTACTTTAAGTAAATCCTGCACATCTAATAAACCTATCGGACGCCTGCTTTTATCTACCACCGGCAGCTCATCAATCCTCTTCTCATGTAAAATACGCATTGCCTCAGCTGCCAACATCTCTTGGTAAATTACGGTTGGATTATTAGTCATCACCTCTTTAATCTTGCGGATAGGAAGCGCGCTATCTGTTTCAAAATTACGGCGTAAATCTCCATCGGTAAATATCCCGATTAGTTTACCGGACTTATCAACAACCGTAGCCGAGCCTGCGCGCGCAGAAGTAATTTTTAAGAGGACACTTGAGACCTTTTCGTCTGCTTTGACTATCGGGTTAGCCTTGCCTGTGCGCATAATATCCGCCACCTTTAAAAGCAGGCGCAGGCCCAATGCGCCGCCCAGATGAAAAAAAGCAAAATCCTTCTCTTTAAATCCTTTCGATTCTAATAAGCATACTGCTAAGGCATCGCTCATCGCTAAGGTTGCCGTAGTAGAAGCGGTAGGAGTTAAGCCCAAAGGGCAGGCTTCTTTTTTTACAGATACATCCAAGACTACATCGCTGTATTTAGCCAAGATTGATTTAATATTGCCGGTTAAGGCAATAACCTTACAACCTATTTTCTTTAAAAGAGGCAAGAGCTTCTTCAGCTCTTCGGTTGAGCCGCTGTTAGATAGGATAATAACTACATCCTCAGAAGTAACTTTGCCTAAATCTCCGTGGATTGCTTCAGCGGTATGCAGGAATAAACTGGGGGTACCGGTAGAAGCCAAGGTCGCGGATAATTTCTGGGCGATAATTCCGGTTTTACCCATCCCGCTTACTATAGCCCTGCCTTTAGTCTTTAAGACCAAATTCACGGCACGCTTAAAATTACTATCAATACGGCTTTTTAGGTTTTTAACGGCATTGGCCTCAATTGCCAAAACCTCTTTCCCTCTCTTTAATATATTTATCCTCTTCATTCTAACCATTCTGCCCTAATGCCTCCCGTATCTTTTTAACCTGTTTAAGCAGTTTTTCTAAATCTTCCAAATTAATCATATTCGGCCCGTCGCAAAGAGCCTTGGCCGGCTCAGGATGCACTTCCAAGAATAACCCATCACAGCCAAAAGCAACCGCTGCCCGGGATAAACCCTCCACAAATTCGCGTTGGCCCCCAGAACAGCTTCCTCTCCCTCCGGGGATTTGAATGCTATGCGTCGCGTCATAAACTACCGGATAGCCAAATTCGCGCATAATCTGTAAAGCCCTAAAATCCGTGACTAAATTATTGTATCCGAAAGCTACCCCGCGCTCAGTAATAATAATCTTTTTATTCCCCGTAGATTCTGCTTTTTTAATTATGGGCAAAATATCCCAAGGCGCCAAAAACTGCCCTTTCTTTATGTTCACCGCTTTGCCTGTCTTAGCGGCGGCTACTACAATATCTGTCTGACGGCATAAAAAGGCGGGTATCTGGATAATATCCAAAACCTCCGCCGCCTCGGAAACATCTTTTACGCAGTGCACATCGCTTAGGATCGGGCATTTAACCTTGGCCTTAACCTTATTTAAGACATCCAATCCCTTTTTTATCCCTGGCCCGCGGAAAGACTCTAAAGACATGCGGTTGGCTTTATCAAAACTGGATTTAAAAATATAGGGGATCCCTAACTTAACAGTAATATCCTTAATCCTCTTGGCGGTATTAAGGCAGAGGTTCTCTGACTCAATCACGCATGGCCCGGCAATCAGGACTAATTTGTTCTTATCGCCTATCTGGATATTTTTTACAGGCACCTGATACATTATATTTTCTCTTTCTTAAGAAACTCTTTAACTCTTTCCAATTCCTCAGGCGTATCCACGCCTATGGTATCAAATTTAGTTTCAATAACTTTAATCTTAAAACCTTCTTCAATGACCCTTAACTGCTCTAATTTCTCTATGTTCTCCAAATTGGAGGCCGGTAGGTTTTTGTAAATAAAGAGGAAATCCTTGGTATAGCCGTATAAGCCAATATGCTTGAAATACGCCGGCTGCTTAATATCGGAGTTAACCGCTAAATACGGAATGGCAGCGCGGGAAAAATATAAGGCAAAATTATTCTTATCCACAACCACCTTAACTACATTAGGGTCATTAATCAACTTTAAGTCATCTATCTTTTTCATAACCGTAGCCATAGCTATTGACGAATTATCCAGGAGGGCGCGGGCAACGCTATCTATCATCGTAGGATGAATCAAAGGCTCATCTCCCTGAATATTCACGACAATCTTAACATCTAAAGGATTGACTACCTCGGCGAGCCTATCCGTACCGGAGGCATGGCCCTTGGAGGTCATCACTACTTTAGCCCCGAATTTACGGGCAGCATCTGCCACTGCCTCATGGTCACAGGCAATGATTACCTCATCCAGCAACCTTGCCTGCTTAGCCCTCTCCCAGACATGCTGGAGCATCGGCTTACCCAAAATATCCGCGAGCACCTTGCCTTCAAAACGAGTAGAAGAATATCTTGCCGGTATTACTCCGATTACCTCCATTTGCCCTCGCTTCTCTCGGGAGATCTATACTCTATTCTTGCTAATAACTCTTTTCTATTAGTAGCGGCAGTTCCCACCTTACCCACCACGATACCCGCAGCAAAGTTTGCCAGATGCGCTGCTTCAAGTTTAGTTGCACCTGCGCAAAGGCCCAGGGTAAAAGTGGCGATTACCGTATCTCCCGCTCCCGAAACATCAAAGACCTCTTGAGCTACCGTAGGGATATGCGTCATCCTAGAGCCTCTCTCAAATAATTTCATCCCCTGCTCTCCTAAGGTAACCAATAGTGACTCTAATTCCAGATACTCTAATATCCGGCTTCCTGCAGCGTCAATATCTTTATCCGTAAAGAGCCTGTCGCTATCTAACTTAAGTTTATTCTTTTTATCCTTAATCTTTAAATTCCTTACCCCATTCTCCAATTCCTTGCGGTTAGGGGTAATTGAGGTAACCCCGCGGTAATACTGGAAGTGGTCTTCTTTGGGGTCAACTAAAATAATTTTTTTATGCGTTTGGGCAAATAGAATTAATCCCTCAAGTAACTGAGGGTTGATAACTCCCTTGCCGTAATCTTCAATAATTATAGCATCAAAACCGCTGATATTCTTTTTAATAAAATTAAATATACCCCGCGTAGTTTCTTGAGGCAACGGTTCGGTATGCTCCCAGTCAACCCTAACCACCTGTTGATGCCCGGCGATAATGCGGGTCTTGACTGTGGTGTATCTATCCGGCACAACCAATATGCCTTTGGTTTCTATCTTTTTTTTCTTTAGTTCCTCCAGAAGCAAATTGGCATTCTTATCGCTTCCGATAACCCCGGTTAAAGAAACTCTAGCCCCGTAGGAACGGATATTATTCGCTACATTCGCCGCTCCGCCCGCCATATGGGTCAACTTATTCGCCCAGACTACCGGAACCGGCGCCTCAGGAGAAATCCTCTCTACCTTACCCCAGATGTATTCATCCAATATCAGGTCACCGATAACCAATACCCGGGGCTGATTTAATTTCTGGGCTATTAATTTTAATTTATTTTTCATCTCTCTCATATGCGTTCAATTACAGCCTGTGCTAACAAAGGCAGTATTATTTCATGATGCCCGATAATATAATAACCTCTTCCCCCTGAGGCAACCGGCCTCAAGGCTACATTTTGCGCTGGCCGGTATTGATAAATCATATCAAAGGCCGCAGCAGTAAAGTCCTTGACCTTGGTCCCTAAATTACGCGCCATATTGAGCGCCTTTAAAAACACTTCCGGCAAGATTACCGCTGAGCCAAAATTTAAAACCACCCCGCCATTATTTAACTGACAAACTTCTTCTACAAGTTGATGAAAATCCCTTAAACTGCCTTCGCCGGTAAGCGCGGCATCAAAAGAGGAATGCTGGTGGATAATATCTGTCCCGATAGCTACAAATACACAAATCGGCACTTTATATTTAGCGGCATTGTAAAGCAAGCTTAAATGTTTATAGCGTAATTTAGAAGCAGCAATTTTAGCGGCGATGGCCCCGCCTAAACCCAAACCTTGCTGCACGCCTTCTTTTACCGCGTGGTTAAGAAATTCTGCAGTCTCTCTGCCCATTCCGAATCTGCCGGTTTTTAAATTCTCTCCTACATCTTCGGAGGTCTTACCTTGAAAAGCAATCTCAAAATCATGGATCATGCCTGCACCGTTTAGACATATACAGGTAATCACCTTCTTTTTTATGAGCTCAATTAATACCGGGTTTAGTCCGCACTTAATCACATGCGCCCCGGCCATAAAAATAACCGCTTTGCCTTTCTCGCGGGCTCGGATTAAATCCCTCACAACCAGCCGTAAATCTTTGGCTTTTAAAATATTAGGCAAGGAGTCATAGAAATCAGCGAAGCTTATTTTTTTGGCCGGCGCCTTGGCAAAATCTCCTACGTTCACCTTGCTAAAACGCGCCTTAATCGAATATGTCTTTACCCTGTTAGAAATTCTGTTTTCTTCCTTTGGAACTTTGATATTTCTAACGGGGTTTATCTTGTTTAAATTAATCATCTGAATTTATAATTTTAGCATAAATTCTCATTAAATCAACCTTAAAATTAAGTGTCGATTTTCCCCACCGAGGAAAACCTCGCTCGGAGAAGCTGCCCCTGCCTGCCCCGCCATAGGCGAGGCAGGCAGGGACCCGTAAAAACTCTGTTAACTTTTCAAAACCTCATCCGCCGCAGAGACAACATCATCTACACTTATCGCCTTCAAACAGGCGAATCCTTTAACACAATTGTGCGCCAGGCATTCAATACAACCGACTTCTTTATGCAGGACTTTATCTTTTAGCCCTACCGGACCCCAACGCTTGGGGCTTAAACCTTTCTGGTTCCTGCCAAATATAGAAATTACCGGCGTTCCTACGCTAGAAGAAATATGCACGGGACCGGAATCATTAGAGATAAAAAGACGGCATCTTTTTAACAAGCTGGCTAATTGGGATATAGAGGTCCTCCCTGCTAAAGAAATAACAGAGCTACGCATATTCTTAATTACACCTTCAGCAAGCGCGAGATCTTTTGGCCCGGAGACTAGCAAAACTTTAAATCCGTATTTTTTAACTAATTCATCCGCGGCCTGCGCAAAACGCTCTAATGGCCAAATTTTGGAAGGGCAGCTGGCGCTGGGATTTATAGCCAGTAATTTATCCCCCAGCCTTATCCCTTCCTGCTTGAATAAATCATCTACCCACTCGTCAGATTCTTTTTTGATGGGCATAAAAAGGTTCTTGGTTTTAACCTCTATGCCTAAATATTTTAATAAATCCAAGTTATATTCTAATTCATGTTTTTCTCCGAGCTGCTTAGTATGCGTAATTCTGTCCGTAAGCAAAAATCCTAATTTACGGCCATAGCCAACTCTTCTCTTTATGCCGGCTAAATAAGTAATTAAATGCACCCGGTTTGTAGGATGCAAGATTATAGCCAGCTCAAACTTTCTCTTACTTAAATTCCGGGCGAACTTTATTGACCTTGCCCAGCTCTTATGTTTTCCATCTTTATCATAAATAATAACCTCATCCAGATAAGGGTTACCTTCGACGATTTCTTTAGTGTAAGGAGAAACCATCATCGCAATAAAAGCCTGCGGATAATTTTGACGCACAGCCTTAATCACCGGCGTGGATAAAAGCACATCTCCAATCCTATCAGTGCGCACAATAAGGATACGTTTAAAATTATCGCGCGCTTGTTGTTTTATTGATAGTTCTCCTCTTAATATTTCTTTGGCCTTTTTTAAGACTTCCTCTGCTTTTATTAAACGCATACAATCTATAGTGCCAAAACGGCATTGCGCCTCATGGCACCGACGGCAAAATATCTCCCTAGAAACAACCACGCTGTTATTTTTAGACCAGGGGCCATATTTATTTTCATCGCTGGCTCCAAATAATGCCAGTATAGGCGCATCCATATAGCTGGATAGTTGTAAAACTCCCGTATCGCAAACGATCACTAAAGATGATACCTTGATTAGATAAGCCAACTGCAAGAGAGTGGTTAACCCGGTAAAATCAAAAACTTTGCCGTTAGAATGATCGCATATGTATTTACTAATGCCTTTATCAGAATCCCTTCCCACCAGAATCACTCTAAAATCCCTGCTTAATTC
Organism: Candidatus Omnitrophica bacterium CG08_land_8_20_14_0_20_41_16; assembly: GCA_002774445.1. Lineage (GTDB taxonomy): Bacteria > Omnitrophota > Gorgyraeia > Gygaellales > Profunditerraquicolaceae > Sherwoodlollariibacterium > Sherwoodlollariibacterium unditelluris. Next base: position 15,937 of record PEYI01000042.1, read on the forward strand.
TCCGGCGACTTGCGCAAATTTTTCTCTTTCCCAACGGCGGTTTACGCCACCAGCAGCTGCGGCGATAATAACAATCCTCTCTCCCGCCCTGATATTATTTTTTTCTAAGAGCCGGCCTACGTAATCTTTGTTATCTTGACTGATAAATAAGGATTTCGTTACTACATCAAAAGATGAATTTTGCAAATTTAGCGCCTTTTGTAATCTATATAAATTCCGCTCCTTTACATGCCGGATATAAGAAGGAATATGCAAAAATGGCGAAGTTCTAAATCGCGCAAGTAGCAATGCGCCAAATAAAGTATTACGTAAATCGATTACTATATTGAAGCGCTCTTTTTTAAGCGCAAAGAATAACTTCATCTTTTCTCGCAAAGGCGCATATTTATCATAGATAATAAGTTTATCTATTGAGGGATTATCTTCAAAAACTTCTTTTGGCCGTACACCCACCATAACCGTAATTTTGGCCGCTGGAAATTTTTCCCTTAAAGAATCCAACACCGGCAGGGTAAGGACTACATCGCCTACGTTGCTGAGAGTAATAAAGAGAATTTTGTTTATTGAGTTTCTTGGGTTCATTGAGTTTCTTGGGTTCATTGAGTTTTTATTTCTTTTAGAACATCGTTAGGAGTAATTGCCTTCATACAGCGGTTATCTTTACATTTTACTTCATAACAGGGGATTACACAGCCCACATTTTTCTGCAGAATTATCACGTTCTCTAAAGGATAGGGCCCGGTAATCTTAGGAGAAGTCGGCCCAAAAATAGCAATTATCTTTTTCGCGCCTACGCTGTTAGCGATATGCAGAGGCCCGGTATCGACAGTAATAAAGATGCCCGCCTCTTTAATTAAGGCGCCTAACTGCTTTAAATTAAATACCCCACAGGCAATTATAGGCTTAAACTTCATTCTTGACTTAATCTCACTAGTTAAAGAGAGGTCATTATACCCCCCGGTAACCACCACCTTAGCCCCAAACCCTTCTATCAATTTATCCGCTAACTCTGCCCAATATTCTTTTGGCCAGCGTTTAGGGAGCCAATTCCCTCCGGGGTTTATCACTACCAATAAATCTTTATTGGAAACTAAATTCTTGTTTAAGAATTCCCGCGCAAATTTAATATCCTCGTCTGTAATGTAAAACTCCGTATATCTATCCTCAACTTTAAGCCCTGCCTTTTTTATAATATCCAAGTAATAATCTATGCGATGTAAAGAATCTTTAGGGGGAGGTATAATTTTGCGAGTCAGCAGAAAACCCCTCTTTCTGGTATAGTAGCCTATTCTCTCGGGTATCCCGGCAAGGCGGCAGATAAGCGCGCGGCTAAAAGAACGATGCAAAAGAAATACAATATCAAAACTCCTCCCCCTTAGGCTGCGCACAAAATCAAAGCGCTCTAATATACCCTTATGCCGATCTTTCTCATCAAATATAATGAGCTCATCTAGATTAGGATTGCCTTTTAATATGGGATAACAACGGCTGGGGACAATACAGGCGATAAAACTATCGGGAAAATTACGGCGGATATTGCGTATCGTAGCCGTAGAAAATAAAACATCCCCCAGCCAGTTGACATTAAAAATAAGTATCCTTTTATTACCCTGCTCTCTCATTGATCACTTCCTGATACACCCTTTCGGTTTCTAAAACCATTTTATCCTTGGAAAAATTATCTTTTATAAATTCCTCGGCCCCTTTGGCTAAGGCCTCTCTTTTTTTCGGGTCAGCGAGCAATGTAATAATTGCTTCTTTTAATCCTTCTGTATCTCTAGGTTCAAATAATAACCCATTCTTGCCTTCCGTTATTAATGTCTTAATTCCCCCTACGCGTGATCCGATAACCGCAAGGCCTGAGGCCATTGCCTCCATAAGCGCCAAGCCTAAGCCTTCTTTTAATGAAGGCATAACAAATATGTCCATTGCCGGTAAAATTTCCCTTGTATCATAGGCCTCAGGTATAAAAAAAACACTCTTTTCAATGTTAAAACTCTCGGTTAATCTTTTTAGCTCTTTTTCCATTTTGCCTTCTCCGACAATAAGCAACTGGGCCTCAGGATAAATTGCTAAAATTGATTTCATCGCCCCAATAAGATACTTATGCCCTTTAACATCCGAGAGACGGGCCACAATCCCCACAACCGGGCCAGATTTTAAGCCCAGTTTAAGCTTAGCTTTTTCTCTATCGGCTGCGGAAAATCGTTTGAATCTATCCATATCAATACCGTTATGCACTAAAATTATCTTGGAGGGGTTTAATTTAAAATCATTAATCAGATGCTCTTTTACCTGCTCGCTTATAGCAATTACTCTCTCACCCCAGCACGGGAAAATCCTACGGGCCAATCGCCTTTTAAAGAAACCGTGACAGGTAGAAATATGTTTTACGCCGGTAAACTTATGCAACAAACACCCTAACACCTGCGTAGTCCGGCTATGTGAATGCACGATATCAATTTCGTTATCTTTAATTATCTTAGATAATTTAAACGCGCCTAATATTATTTTAGGGCTTAATTCATTCTTAGTCTTTATGGGTATGGGGATATGCCCTATCCCTAATTCCTTAAATTTAGGCAGGAGCCCTCCGCCGCCCGATGCGATAAATACGCTATGCCCTCTTTGCTTTAGGCCGCAGGATAAGTTTAATATATAACTGGTAATCCCTCCGATATTAAGATGATTGACGAGAAAAAGTATTTTCACCCCGCACCTTCCCCCTTATTCAGTTACCTAAAGTCCCGCGCCTTCTTAACTGCTTGAATACAAAAAAGGTGCGGGGTTCATTTTAAGAATTTATCTATTGCCTGGAGTACTTCTTCAACAGTAATCATATTCATACATCTCCTATGCCTACATTTCGGTTTATAGCACGGGCTGCAAGGTAGTTCCTTGCGTATAATCACAAAGTCTTTGGCCGGAGGCATGTGCCTTATAGGCTCTGTAGGGCCAAAAAGAGCGATAATAGGAGTTTTGACTGCCGCGGCAATATGCAAAGGCGAAGAATCAGCAGAGATATAAACCGCACAGCGCTTAATCAAACAAACTAACTGATTAACCGTGGTCTTTGCGCAAGCATTAATTATCTTGGTATTCTTTACCATTTTAATAAGCGTATTGGCATCTAAAAGGTCGCCCTGAGTACCTGTTATTACTACGCGTATGTTTCTTAAACCAAGCTCATCGCAAAGCTTGGCAATGCGCTCCTTAGGCCAACATTTAGTTATCCATCTTTTGCTGGCGTTTATATTTATCCCGACAACTTTCTGGCCGTCGCTTAACCACTGCGTATTTAATAAATTCTCCACATATTCTTCATCATCAGAAGAAGGCCACAATTCCAGATGATTATCTTTTAAATCTATGCCTAATAGCTTTAGCATCCTAAACTGATGTTCTACCGGGCCAATTTTTGGCTGGTCATCTTTTTGCCGGTGGTTAAGCAGAAAACCTAACTTTTTATTATCATACCCATAACGATTAAGGCTTAATGAGAGAAAAGAAAGGGCGTGGCTTAGGCGGCTATTCTGAAGGTCAACAACTAAATCAAAATTTTTCTTCCTTAGAATACGCGCGGCACCTAATAACCCTTTAATCCCCTTATCTTTATTTTTAAGGTCAACCACCAAGAGTTTGTCTATATAAGGGCATCTCAACAACACATCTTTAGACTCTACGCCAACTAAAAGGCTTATTTCATAGTGCGGGAACTTCTCCCTTATTGCCCTAATCCCGGCGATAGAAAGAATAACATCTCCCAGCGAGCTTAATTTAATAATTAATAATTTAAAATTCTTCGTGGCATCCTCGTAAACCTTTAGGGTATTTTCTACCATAAGCTCTACGTTGTATTTTTCCCTCACCCTCGTAATAGCTGCTTCACTAAGATTAGAAGCTAACTGTGGGTCTCTAAATATTCTTAGCGCCGCCTCGGCCATACTACTAGGGTCAGCGGGAGGAACAAGAAGGCCATTCTTATTATTCTCAATGATATCTACAACTCCACCCACTTCCGTAGCCACTACCGGCACCCCTGCTGCCTGCGCCTCTATAATTACCCTGCCAAAAGCTTCATGGGTAGTGGTTGAAAGCACCAGGAGGTCCAGATGCGATAAGATTTCCGGAATATTCTTTTGCGTCCCTAGAAATTCCGTGCAGTGGTCAAGGCCCAGCCTCCTGGTTAAAACATGCAGCTCCTCTTTATAGGCCTCGTGTGATTTTTGAGCATCTCCAACTACCCAGACTTTTAGGGAAGGGACTACCTTAGCAACTTTAGCCATCGCCTTAATAAAATACAAGTGGCCTTTAATAGGCGTAATCCTGCTGATAATTCCGATATTAAACTCCCTGCCTCTTCTTTTGTCAGGCCGGGAGTACTTAAATTTCTCTAAGTCTACGCTGCGCGGTATCAGCCTTATTCTCTCGTGCGGAACGGCAAAGGCTTCAATCATATGCCGGGCAATAACATTACTTAAGACAATCACTCTCTTTGCCCAACCCATCACATAACTAAAGGGATGTTTTTTATAATAGCCATGGCAGGTAGTGATAAATACGGCATTAGTCCTGCGGCAGGCAAAATAAGCAATCCAAGCCGGCACGCGCGAACGCGCGTGCACGATATCTATCTCCTCTTTTTTTATAATCTCAACTAAAAGAGGGACCATTTTAACCATGGTGAAGATTGATTTCTTATGCACGGGTAACTGGTAGTGCTTAGCGCCTACTGCCTCTAAATCCTTAACCAGTGTTCCGCCGGCAGAGACTACAACCGCTTTATGATTCAGGCGTACCAGATACTTGGCTAAATCCAAAGTCCCGGTCTCTACCCCTCCGACATTTAATTCCGGTAAAATCTGCAGTATATTCACCCCGCACCTTCTCTCTTAATTAAATCTATAAACCATATGACTTTAATATTTAAATATTTAGAAGGTGCGGGATTCATAATATCTTTTCTAGCGCCTCACTAACTAAATAATTATCTCTTAGGGAATGCGCGGCTGGCTTAGCGCGCCAAACTGCTTCAACCGTTTTGCTTAAATTAGCGCTTTCAGTCAAATATATATATTTCTTCTTGACAAAATACCTTAAGAAACGCTGATGTTTAATGCTTAGGCCGGGGGCCTTAAAGACAAAAACATATTTCTTGCTATTCACTGCCTCAGAAATCATGGATATGCTCTCAGGAGAAGAAATAATAATACTGCTTAGGCCCAATATTCCACCGATGGCAGTCGGGATATTTTCTTCGTTAGCGATAATCAAAACCTTGAGACGGGGATAATCTTTAAATTCCCGTTTAATCATTGCCTCTACCTCTAAAGATGTGCGCCGCGAAGTAGTAATCAAAATACCGGCGTCTATTTTATCAGCTAAAGACTTTACTTCTCTTGCAACATCAAGCATAAACTTAGGGGAAAGGGAAAATTTTTTACTCTCCCCCCCTATTAACAATCCTATATATAACCCTTGCTTATTCAAACCTTTAAAACTTATAAGCCTTGCTGATTCTTCCGCCAGATATTTTTCGTCTATAAGATTAAGCGCGCCTTCAATCGCGAGGAGATTCTTTCTCCTTAAGGGGCGATCGTGCCGCGGCATAATCACCAGGTTAAACCTATGCGTGCTTAATATAGAGGGGCGCAGGATTGCAACGGATACGCTTAAATTCTCCCGGGAGAGGACGAAATTCACCCCCGCGACTGAAGAACCGGCCGAGATAATTATATCGGGTTTAAGGCTCGCTAATATTCTATAAGTATCTTCGGTTAAAAATTTCTTTAGGCACCCAAGACAACCCTGGCAATGGTATTTTCCCGATAATGTAACGCAGATATTAAAGAAAAACCTGGCAGGCTTACTCTTAAATTTCACCTCTACGACATTAATTTTGGCAATTATATCTTTAGTGCTTAACAAGCCCCGCGCTATTTTCGCTACCGCCTCTGACTGACGCAGATGCCCGGCCTTTCCGTCGCTTAATATAACTATCTCTCTTTGGCCGGAATATTTGAAGATTTTATAAGTCCAAAGGTATTCTCTGGGATATTTACGAATAAAACCTTCAAAAAAAGAAACAGCCTTACGAAGATTATCCCTTATATCCTGTTCTTCATCATCAGTCCTGCTTACTGTAAGCTGTTTTCCCACCCATATCTTTATTTTTGGCCCCCGGACCCTGGTAAAGAATACCGGGATTAATGCCGCATCATATTTCAACGCTAACTTTATCGCTCCTGTAGGCATAGAAGCAGGACGGCCGAAAAAATCAACCAATATCCCCATTCTACCGCCCTGGTCCACAGTGATGCCTATGGCTTGATTATTCTTTAAAGAACCGACTAATTCCCTTAAGCCGCCGGCGCGGGTGATTATCTTACAACCCTTATTCTCACGGTAACTATTAAGCAGCTGATTCAGGCGGGGAAGCCTTTGGTCTTTGACAAAGACGGCAAAAGGAAAACCTAATCTTGCGCATATAATATTGGAGAATTCCCAGCTTCCGGCGTGGACGCTGGCAAGGATTACGCCTTTACTATTCTTAAAAGCCTCCCAGACATTCTCCTCACCCTCAATCTCTATGTATTTATCCATATATTTTTTGTCGACTAAAGGGATGAGGAATACTTCAATTATACTCTGGCCAAATGACTGATAGAATTCCCGGGTCAGCTTAGATAAAACAAGAGGGGATAAACTGCCGCCCATTGCGGCCTTAATATTAACGTAGGCCCTTGCTTTATGCTTAAGGTCAAAATAATAAAGGCAATCTCCCAGGCGCCTGCCTAAGAAGAAACTTACCTCAACCGGTAAAATCCTCAAAACCGGGCCGATGGTCTTAAAAAGAATACAACCTAAATAATCTAGCCAAAAGAAGTTCTTCATTTTTTACGATCTTTAGCTCTACGCGTAAAACCAGAAGTTTTAGATTGCCAAAAATACCGAGCGTTTCATTTGAGAACCTGGCGGCGTCTTTCTCGGTAGTAACTATTATATTTAACCCTTCCTTGCTAACCTTTCTAACGATTGCCTCAAGTTCCTCTAAAGTATAATTATGGTGGTCGCTAAACCTTAAATCCAAACCGACTTTTATATCTAAGCTTAAAATAAGCTTAAGGAATGAATCCGGATCTCCTATCCCGGAGAACAAGGCAATCTTTTTACCTTTAAGATAACTCAGATTCAGCAACTCTCCGGGTTTCTTGATATCGTAAAACCCGGTTGGGTTATGTATAGACTCAACAATTAACCCCCTATGATTATACTTGCTTAAAACAGATTTTGGTTTATTTAAATCTTTAGTTAAGTTTGTTTTAGTTAAAACAAAAATATCCGCCCCTCGCAGCGAAGACAATGGCTGGCGCAATATGCCCCGCGGGAGCATCTGCCTATTGCCAAAGGGATTAAGCGCGTCAATAGTGACTATTTCTAAATCTTTCTTAATACCCCACTGCTGCATGCCATCATCCAATATAACCGTATCGGAATTGTATTCCCTGATCGCCCTTTTGGCCCCACGGGCCCTGTCTTTATCCACGATAATCGGAACATCTCCCAAATTTCGAGAGAGCATCCTCGGCTCATCGCCCATATAATCCTTAGCCTTACGTTTATAACCGCGGGTAAGTATAGCTATCTTATGGCCTCTGGCCAAAAGATAGCGCGCAATAAACTCTACCAAAGAAGTCTTTCCTGTGCCGCCTACAGTAATATTACCTATACTTATGACCCTTAGGTCAAAGCGCTTTAGGTCAAGAGACGAAATAAAAATTAAAGCGCGGATAATAAGCCCATAGGCAAAAGAAAGCAACAAGAGAATAAATTTTATCCCCGAGGCAAAAAAACTTTTATTCTTATCCGTAGCCAGATTGTAAAGATACTGTTTCATATTATTATGATAACATAGCCTAATATAAGAAGCAATATTTTTGTCAGGGGAAGGGGTGTTAAAACCTAATCTGAGGACATAAAAGAGAGGTTTCTTTCAATAAACTCTACTAATTTCTGTTGGATATGAGCAGAGATATTCGTAAATTCTACCCCTATTCCGGGATAGGCATGCGGCTGAATCTGCTTATCGGGAATCCAGACTACTTTAGCCTCAAGCTCAAGTTTTTCCTGCTTGGGGGGCAGATTCATCTTTAAGATAACCTCGTCGCCAAGCCTGAATTCATTGTCACCAAATATAAAAGCGCCTACCGCGCTTAAATTAATGAGGTCAAGATTAAGGCAGACCGGCGTTCTCTCGTCTTTGTTGGCCTTTAGCTCTATTTTTATATCAATGGGCAGGCGTTTAAACCTGCGGCGAAGCTGCATCTTCTCAATATTCTCAATAATCCTGTCTTCTTTAAAACTTCCCAAAGCCGTCTCTTCATCTGCGTATATCTCAATAACCTTATCTAATCCGGCGATACGAAGGATATTCATGGCTTGTGCCTGTAGATTGGTAAATTTAACCCTGCCGTGGGCATTAACTATTTCCTTATAAGCAATCACGACAACCGAAATACCCATATAATCAATAAAATCAACCTCTTCTAAATTAAGAAGGATATCATTGCAGCCGTCGCGCAGGCATTGAGCCACTGCCTCAATCAGATTAGCGCAATCCACGTCAATACGCCCGGATAAATCTAAAATCACAATATTATTCTTCTGCCTTGCTCTAATATCCATCGGATAATTCTATAAATTCCCTCATCAAAGCAACGTTTTTATTAGTCGCTCCCCGGTTATTTAAAATTATCTCCCGGGCATGCTTGACTAATTCTATCGCCTTAGAATGATTACTCAATAGCTCACTTACACTAACTACCAATTCCTTTTGAGTATGGACTTGAAGCGCTGCCTGATTATCTAAAAATACCTGCGCAATATCGCGGAAGTTGAACATATACGGCCCAAAAATTACCGGCTTTTCTACGCTGGCAGGCTCCAGAATATTCTGGCCACCCTTCTTAACCAAACTCCCGCCCACAAAGGCAACATCGCACAAAGCATAAAATGTAACCAACTCTCCCACTGTGTCTAATATAAATACCACATCATTAGGAGGCATTTCAGGGCTAAGCAAGCTTACTCTTTGCGGCTTAAACCCAAAATTCTTAACCAGGTTATACACTTCATACGCCCTTTCCGGATGCCGAGGGGCAAGCAATAGGCGCAGATTGGAAAATTTATTTAATAACTCTCGGAAGACATTTAATAATACGGCCTCTTCTCCCGGGTGCGTTGAGCCGGCTACAAAAAGACGTTCTCCTTCTTTCAATCCCAGCCTCTTCTTATAATCTGCCGTATCTAAAGCCTGGGTTAAAGTTTGATCAAATTTCATATTCCCCGTAACCTTTATTTTATCTAAACTAACCCCCAAGGCAATTAATTTAGAACAATCATTTTCAGACTGAGCGCAAAAAATATTTATTTTATTTAAAATCGGCTTAAGCAGGCATTTGACAACTGAATAACCCCTGAAAGATCTATCTGAAATCCGGGTATTAAGCACAGCAATAGGAATACCGGATTTATAAAGAGCTGTTATAAGGTTTGGCCAGATTTCGGTTTCAGCGATAATAAAAATACAGGGATTTATTTTTTTAATTACCCTATGCAAAATAAAACTAAGGTCTAATGGCAAGTAAGTAACAAAATCGCCCTCTTTAGCGATTGAGCGGGCAATCTTATTTCCGGTGGGAGTTACGGTAGAGATTACAAAATTTTTAAGCGGATAACTGCGGCGGAGTTCCTCAATCAACCCGCGCATAGCCATGATTTCCCCTACGCTGACCGCGTGAATCCAAATCGGGCTTTTTAAAGTAAAATTTTTAGGAATGAATCCTAAACGTAAAGAAAATCCCCTGTGGAATTTTCCCTTAAATAAATACACCGGCAGGTAAACCAGCGCAAAAACCGAAAATATTAAATCATATAATATAACCATTTTAGTACCTATGGACTATAGACTATTGACTATGGACTAAATTACGCGCGGGGATGCGCCTTATCATAAACACTCTTTAGTCTTTCCGTAGTTAAATGCGTATAAATCTGGGTGGTAGATAAACTGGCGTGTCCCAATAATTCCTGAACCGTGCGTAAATCTGCTCCGCGATTTAATAAATGTGTAGCAAAAGAATGCCTAAAGGTATGCGGAGAAATCCCCTGATTAATCCCGGCGCTTTTTAAGTATTTCTTTACGATATCCCATACGCCGCGCGTAGTAATACGCGAACCATTTTTATTTAAGAAGATAACCTCGCCTTGTTTCTTTCTTTTGTCAAGGTATTTTCTTATAGCCATAAGCGCTGTATCGCCTATTGGGACTACCCGCTCCTTTTTACCCTTACCCATAACCTTAATTATGCCGCTTATAAAATCAATATCGCTTAAACTTAAAGCCGTTAATTCAGAGATACGCAAGCCGCTAGAGTAAAAAGTCTCTAAAATCGCTCGGTCGCGTAAACCACGTTCATCTTTATCATCCTTAGCAAATGCCGATTCTATTAATTTAGCCACTTCTGTTTCAGTCATAACCGAAGGCAAATGTTTATCTAATTTAGGGCTTGAAAGCATAAGAATAGGATTTATTTTAAGGTAATTTTCCCGGGTCAGGAACCTAAAGAAGCTGCGCAGGCTTGAGAGATGACGGCCGATAGTGCGGTTGCCTAAGTTTTTTTCTTTTAATACCGCAAGATATTTCCTTAAAAATAAATAATCTATTTTCTCTAAATCAATATCCCCGGTAAACTTCTTAAAGTCTTCTAGATCCAATCTATAATTTAAAATAGTGTGCGCCGAATAATTCTTTTCAATTTCCAAATAGCGCATAAACTTCTCAATATATTTATCCATCAATCATCTTTTCCACTTTCCTTGGATTGCCCTGGGTCACCCCAGGACACCCGTCGGGTGTCCTGGGCACCTCTGGCAAAGTGCGCGAAACAAACCTGCACTTGGGAAAATTCGAGCAACCGTAAAAGAACCCGCGCCGCGAGCGGCGCTCAATCAGTTCTCCGCCGCAATTAGGTTCTGGACATTTAACCCCTGAGGTGATAGATTTAGAAAACTTACACTCTGGAAAATTTGAACAGCTCAAGAATTTACCTTTACGGCCCCACTTGATAATCATCTGCTTGCCGCACTTTTCGCAGATTTCCTCTGAAACGATAACTTCTTTTTTAATGTTCTTTTGCGCGAAATCCAGGCTTTCCTTAAAAGGAGCGTAAAAATCCTGCAAGACCTTCAACTTTGTAAGCCTGCCTTCTTCAATTTCATCCAATTCTTCTTCCATCAGCGCGGTAAATTTTATATCCACAATTTTAGGAAAATACTCCACTAATAAATCGCAGACTTTAAAACCTAATTCCGTAGGGTTAAAATAACCTTTAATCCGGCGCGCATAATCGCGCAGAATTAAGGTATAAATTATCGGCGCATAAGTAGAAGGCCTACCTACCCCGTCCTCATCAAGCGCTTTGATCAAAGAGCTATCTGAATAACGCGCAGGTGGTTTGGTAAAATGCTGAGAAGGAATAATTTTAAGCAAATCCAGGGCCTCTCCCTCTTTCAATAACGGCATTTTATTTTTCTCTGTCTTTTCATTACCACTATCGTCCTCGCCATCATTATTCTTATATGCTAAAAGGAATCCTGCAAAGGTAAGCGTGCTACCGGAGGCATTGAATAAATATTTACCTGCCGCTATACCAACTGAGGTTACTGCGTAAATAGCCGGCTTCATCTGACTGGCCAGAAAACGGTTGTAGATAAGGGTGTATAATTTATGTTGATCGAGGCTTAAAAAACTCTTTAGGCTTTCCGGGTGGCGGGCAATGAATGTTGGCCGAATCGCCTCATGAGCCTCCTGCGCGAGCTTTTTTGCTTTATAGTAATTAGGCTTCTCTGGCAGGCAATCCTTCCCGAAACTTAATGATATATAATCGCGCACTTCATTAATCGCCTCGGCGGAAACGCGCGGTGAATCCGTGCGCATATAAGTAATTAAACTCACGGGGTTATCCTGTCCGATATCAATCCCTTCATAAAGCTGCTGGGCTAAAAACATTGTCTTATTGGCATTGAACTTAAGCTTATTAAAGGCATCTTGCTGCATAGTGCTGGTGATAAAAGGCGCGCTGGGGTAACGTTTTTTTTCGCTTTTCTTTATCTGCGAAACTATAAACTTCTCAATCTTGGCTTCCTGACAAACCCTTTCTGCTTCTTCTTTATTTTTTATCTCGGCCTTCTGATTATCTATCTTATCTAATTTCGCAATAAAATTACTCTGGGCTTTTGCTAATTCCGCTTCAATCTCCCAGTACTCTTTAGGGTTAAAATTCTTAATCTCTCTTTCCCTATCTATTATAAGCCTTAAGGCTGCTGACTGGACGCGGCCGGCGCTTAAACCGCGGGCGATCTTTTTCCAAAGCAAGGGGCTTAAAAGGTAACCTACAATCCTATCAAGGACTCGGCGGCCTACCTGCGCCTCAATCATCTTGGCGTCAAAATCCCTTGGTTTCTTAAACGCTTCGTTTACCGCCGCCGGAGTAATCTCGTAAAAAGTAACTCTTAACACATTCTTCATTTTATTAAAAACACGCTCTTTTAACTGCCAGCCGATAGCCTCGCCTTCGCGGTCAGGATCAGTAGCCACATAAATAACATCCTTATCTTTAGCCTCTTTCTTAAGGCTGGCCAAGGCCTTCTGCTTGCCCGGTATTATTACATATTCAGGCTCAAAACCTTTCTCGATATTAACCCCTAACTTCTTCTGAGGCAAATCAATAATATGCCCCATGGAAGAAACCACGCTAAAATTATCGCCTAATATTTTGCTAATGGTCTTAGCCTTAGTCGGCGACTCCACAATTACCAAATTCTTCTTTTTCACCCCGCACCTTCTTTTTTATTCATACCCCCACCTTCTTTTTTTGAAAACTTTGAATTCTTAGAAGGTGCGGGGTTCATCCTAACTCCTGACAAATTGTTTTCCCGGAATCTCCCTGATTAATTTTTTTAGCTGCAGGTTTAAAAGTATCTGCGAGACTCGGGAGATATTGATATCTACCTTTTCAACAAGATCATCTAACTGCAGGGGATCTTGAGGGATAAGATTATATAAAAGTAATTCTTCGCCGGCTAAATCGTGCCTGGTAATACTCTCTTTTTCCGGTTCTATTTTTGCATTTTTTGTATTTAGGGAGAGATTAAATTCCTCCAGAATATCCTCGGCGCAAGAGACCAGCTTTGCCCCTTGCTTAATCAAGCCATTAGTGCCAAAAGAAGTCTTGGAATCAACTTTTCCGGGAAGACTAAACACATCTCTACCTTGCTCAAGAGCGAAATCCGCAGTGATCAGCGCGCCGCTATTTCTAGCAGCCTCAACTACCAATACACCTAAACTTAGACCACTGATTACACGGTTGCGCTGCGGAAAATTCTGCGGCAAAGGTTTTGCATCACAAGGAAATTCGGAAATCACTGCTCCGTTCTTCGCAGTCTCCTCGGCTAATTTTTTATTTTCCGGCGGATATATATGGTTAAAACCGCTGCCCATTATGGCAATGGTGCGGCCACCGGCTTTCAAAGCTCCGCGGTGGGCATAAGTATCAATGCCGCGCGCCATACCCGAGACAATCGTAAAACCTTTTTCGGATAACTCGTAAGCAAACTTTTCCGCAGAACTTAATCCATAATAGGAAGCCCGGCGGCTACCGACAATCGCCATGCTCAATTTATCTTCTGTTTTCAACTCTCCTTTAACATAAAGCACTATCGGGGGATCATAGATATTTTTTAAATTCTCTGGATAACCTGCGTCATCCTGCGTAATAATTTTTAAACCTAATTTTTTAGCTAATGCTAACTCTCTATCTAAATCCTCTCTCTTAAAAGAAGTTATTTGTTGCGCAATCTTCTCTCCAATTCCTGAAACCGCCATTAACTTCTCCGACGAATCCTTTAAGACATTCTCCGGATTGCCAAAATATTTAAGCAGTCTACTGAGACGAATACTGCCAATCTCACCAACCATATTTAAGCTAATTAAGGCTTCAAATTTAGTCATTTTTTATCCATTCATCACATCTTCTTAGCGTGTGTCTTGTCTTGTTTCTCTCCGCATCGCTCGCATTTCCCCAACGAGGAAATACCCAAGACAGGACCCGTTACCCATTAAAACTTTCTATTTCTTACTTAACTTACTCTTTTTGCTGGTGACCTTGATGATTTTTTCTACCACCTGTCCCACCGACAACTTCGAGGTATCAATCGTCTTATCTGCCTTAGCATAATACGGCGCGCGCAGCTTAAGCAAAAGCTCTATTCTTTCTTTGGGATTCGGCACGTTCAGCAACGGACGCTTGGCTGTCCCGGATACTCTCTTTAGGATAACTTCCGGCTTGGCAGTCAGGCAAATAATTTCCCCCGTTGTCTTCATTAGCTTAATATTATCTTCGTCAAGCACAACCCCCCCGCCGCAGGCAACCACGAATCCTTTTTCCTTCGCGACTTCCTTTAAGACCCTTCTTTCTATCCTGCGAAACCAAAGTTCGCCTTTGCGGCCGAAGATATCAGAAATAGTCATTCTTTCCTTTAATTCAACGAGTTCATCCAAATCCGCAAACCGCCAATTCTTAATTTTGGCCAATTCCTGACCCACTGCGGTCTTTCCTGTACCCATGAAACCCACCAGATAAATGTTGTTCATGTTAGTAGTGAGTAGAGAGAATTGCTAAATTACAATACCAAAATTCCAAACTAAAGTTTTTTAGTTTTGGGTATTGGGATTTTGGATTTGGAATTTTACCATTCTCTCTACTCCGCTTTTTACAACTATTTCTGCTCTCGGTATGCAGTCATTACTGTGTCAACCAGCCTTTGTTTGGCCTCCGGAGTGACAGTATAGAAGCAATCGAACCACTTTCCCTGTTTGGATTTCTCCCTGGGCATGCTGACAAATAGCCCCTTTTCCCCTTCGACGACCTTAAAACCTTTAACTATGTAATCGCCGATAGCCACATCTACAAAGGCCTTCGCTGTTGAATCTCCTTCGTAGCGGTATAGCCGTACCACCTTTAGATCCTGTTCTTGAATCATCCCAATCACCTCCTTCTATATTAATAGACGAAGGAGGCAGCAAAATCTAACTAATTAAATTAAACCAACAATGCATTTTAATATTGGTTTAATTTATCCTGAGGAGCAAAGCGACGAAGGATCTCTGAGAGAACCTTCGCTTTAAGTAATTCTCCTTAAGTAATTTTTATAATTCTCTTTAATGTCTCCCAGGGAATCCGAGCCAAATTTCTCCAACATTGCATCGGCTAAGACATAAGCGCAGCTAGACTCAGCCACAACCCCGGCAGCGCTAACTACACAAGTGTCCGAGCGCTCTACAGCCGCTTTGGAAGGCCGATTGGTCTTAATATTAACCGAATCCAACGGGTTCATCAAAGTAGATATGGGCTTCATACAGGCGCGAATGACTAATTCCTCGCCGTTAGAGACCCCGCCTTCAATGCCGCCGGCATTATTAGTTTTACGGAAATATCTCTTAGGGACAATCCCCTGCGGGGACAGTCCCTTACCACGATAAATCGCATCATGCACCTCGGAACCGAAACTTACGGCATAGCCAAACCCTAAACCAATCTCCAGCGCCTTTATCCCGGGGATAGACATTACCGCCTGAGCAAGGCGTCCATCTAATCTTTCATCCGGCTGGACATAACTACCTAAACCCACAGGGAGGCCTTTAGCCCTAACTTCAAATATGCCTCCCACCGTATCCTTGAGCCTGATGGCTTCACTAATCTTATCTTTCATAGAACCAATGTTATTTTCTCCGCCAATAGATAAAACTCTGCTGGATATTTTTATCTTAAACTCCTCCAAGAATATTTTACATATTGCACCTATGCCTACGATTACTGCCGTATTCCTGGCTGAGGCACGCTCTAAAACATTTCTTATATCAGTAAATCCATATTTTAAAAGTCCGCTTAAATCCGCATGACCCGGACGCGGACAAATTACTTTAGGTAATCTCTCAATACTAAAATCCTTATTTCTAATCAATAAAGTGAGCGGACTTCCTAAGGTCTTATTATTTTTCAGCCCGGAAAATATTTCGGCGCGGTCATTTTCGATCTGCATACGCACTCCCCGGCCAAAACCCGCCTGCCTGCGTTTTAGTTCCTGATTGATTTTAGCTAAGTCTATCCTTAGCCCTGCCGACATACCCTCTAATATCGCTACCATCGCCTTTCCGTGCGATTCACCCGCGGTTAGAAACCTTAACATAATTACCTCCTAATCTTTCCACAATCCGCGCTTATTTTCGCGCGCTTCCCGATATAATTTCAAAAATAAATCCGCATATTTTACATTCGGCGGATAAGTCATTAATGAGGCATAACCCTGTTGGACAATTTCCGCATTCAGGAATGTTCCGTCAAGTAAATAAACATAAGCTAAAATTCTTTTATATCTATCAAATCTTTCTACATCAAATTCCAATCTTACGCGTTTACCCTCAACAATTTTTTTTGTAAATTCATAAGACCGCCTGCCCAATTGTTTAATTGTCTCAACATCCTGGCCCGAACGTTGAGCATCCCGGTTAAGCTTATTCGATTCATGCATTTCGGGCGTGTCAATCCCGATTAAACGCACCCTCTCCCCATTCTCCAGAAGAAGGGTATCTCCGTCAACCGCCCTCTTGACCAAAATCTTCGTATAATCATAAGCCTTGCCGATAGGTATCCTGAACTTTACCTCTTCCTTAGGATAAGAGGGAGGTTCCAGATCCGCGGCGCATAGATAACCGCCAAAAATTAATATGCCTAACGTCAGAATCAAAATAACTTTAAGATATTTCAACTTTACCCTCCTTGAGCACCTTAAGCTTTGATCTAGCGAAACTTCGACGAGTGCGTTAAAATTTTATTTTCGAAATTTTAACGCATCTTACGAGTCGAAGCCGGACACCTTAATCCACTTAGTTCATTCTACTATTTTTATTAGGTGAACTACCCGTTCCCTGTGAGGAAACAGGCTTCTTGGTTCATGGTTCAGTCTATTGAGCAAACTCCCCAAGCGTTGATTCCCGTAGTTCCTACGGTATTCTTCTATTCCAAGTTTTAGTATATTTATGGACGCATTCTCATCTCTGTCCATATCTATACCACATTTACTACATTTGTGCCTTCTCACCCACAATGCCTTATGGACTATTTCGCCACATCCACTGCATATCTGTGATGTATTGCGCGGAGATACTGGCAGGGCATATTTGCCACACTCATCTGTTTTATACAGAAGTTTCTGGCAGAATCCGTTCCATGCCACATCACTGATGCTCTTGGCTAAATAGCGATTCTTAACCATATTCTTTACCGCCAAGTCCTCGTAGGCAATCAGTTCATATTTATCAACTAATCTTCTACTTAACTTATGAGTAAAATCATTTCGTTGACTCCTTATCTTACAATGAATTTTTGCCACAATCTTTTTTTGTTTCTTTCTATTATTAGAATCTTTTTTCTTGCGTGATAGCCATCGCTGTTGTCTGGCTAATTTTATTTCAGAATTTCTAAACCATCTTGGATTATCTATCTTTTCTCCGTTACTCAAAGTAGCAAATGAATCCAATCCCAAATCAATACCAATAGCAGTTTTTATCGGCCTGTTTTCTATCTCTTTGTTTTTTATCTCCAAAGAAAAACAAGCATACCATTGATTTCCTTCTTTTATTATCAAACAAGTTTTAATTGTCCCTTTAATTGGTCTATGAAGTTTAATTTTAATATTGCCTATTTTAGAAAGATGAAGTTTATTACCTTTAATTTCAAAACCAGATTGCGGGTAACAAATAGAGTTATAGGAATCTCTGCCTTTGAAATGCGGAAATCCCGCCTTTTGATGTTTTTCTATTCTGCCAAAAAATGCCTTAAAAGATTTATCTAATCTTCTTAAAACATCTTGTTGTGTTTGAGAATGAACTGATTGATATTCAGGGAATGACTTCTTCAATTCTGGTAGTTGGTTTATCTGGTCATAACAGGAGATAGATTTACGAGATTGTTTATATGCAAATATTTTCTGTTCTAATGCAATATTATATAGACGACGGCACAATTCAATATCCGAAAGTAGTTTCTGGAGCTGTTTTTTATTAAGATATATTCTATATTTAAAAGTTCTTGTCATAGATTTTTTTGTTCTGCAATATATTTTCTTATTGTTTCTGATGTTACAGTTCCCGCAGAACCTATGAAATATGTGCGAGTCCACAATTCATCTTTTATTATTTTCTTTAACTGTAAGAATTCTTGTCTCATTTTTCTACTTGAATATCCTTTAATTATATTAACTATTTCTGAAGGAGACCACCTGGGCGGAGCTGAAATGAAAAGATGAATATGGTCAGGCATTATTTCTAATGCTAAAATAGAAATATTATTTCTTATACAAGACTCTCTTATTATCTCTCCTAATCTCAATTCCATTTGGCCAGTAAACAATTTTTTTCTATATTTAGGGATCCAGGCAATATGGTAATTTAGATTGTAAATACTGTATCTCGTTTTATTAACATTCATACCTATATTGTATACCTATTTAATATTTCGTCAATAAAAATCAGAAAATATTTTTATGAGAGAGGTAATGCAAGAATTATTTCTATTGGCAAAGATATAATTTCCAATTATAATAATGTTTATGATTTACGACCGTTTCCAAAAAGAGGCAATTGGTTATATTAACGAGGGGTTCTCAGTCATTGTCTCAGCGCCTACTGGAGCGGGAAAAACCGCGATTGCCGAACATGTAATCACGACCTCCTTAGAAAAAAAGATAGGCGTAATCTATACCGCGCCGATTAAGGCCCTCTCTAACCAAAAGTTCCGCGATTTTCAGGGCCAATTCAAAGATAATATCGGCATATTAACCGGAGATGTATCGCTAAACCCTTTCGCCCCGGTTTTAATCATGACCACCGAAATATTCCGCAATAAAATCTTAGATGAGCCGCAGACCCTAGAAAGATATTCTTGGGTAATATTTGACGAGATTCATTATATTGATAATCCTGAACGCGGGACAGTCTGGGAAGAATCACTTATGTTCCTGCCTAAGCATATGAATATATTAGGGCTATCCGCGACCATACCCAATATTAAACAATTCGCCTCCTGGATTGAATCCATACATAATAAGCCGATAAAAACCGTAATTGAGGAAAAACGCCCGGTTCCCCTGCACTTTTTCTTTCAGGCGGGAAATGAAGTAGTAGATAAAATAGAGCAGCTTAAAAGATTTAAATTCGGTAAACCCAATAAATTATACGGGCTCATAAATTATGTGCGTAATCAAGAGGGGCTGCCCTGCATATATTTTGTCTTTGGCCGAAGGCGCGCTGAAGAATTAGCCGCGGAATTAGCCAGTATAAACTTTTTGAACAAAGACGAAAGAATACAAATTACCGGACTCTATAATTCCCTCTGTGAACGCTTTGGCTTAAAAACCGACCGCACTGCGCAGGATTTATACCAGCTTGTGCAACAAGGCATTGCCTACCACCACGCCGGGATGCTTCCTACCTTAAAAGAGGTAATTGAAAGGCTATTCACCAGCCGGCTCATAAAAGTTATCTTTACCACGGAAACATTCGCCCTGGGTATAAATATGCCGTCTCGTTCGGTTATCTTTGATGGGCTGCGTAAATTTTACGGCCGCTATGTGCGCAACTTAAAAACGCGGGATTTTTACCAGATGGCCGGGCGCGCAGGCAGGCGCGGCATAGACACAGAAGGCTTTGTTTATTCCCGCATCAACCTTCAGAAGATAAGGATTGATGAAGCAAAACGCATAATCTTTGGCCCCCCTGAAGAAGTAAGAAGCCAGCTGAATAATTCTTACGCTACGATACTTAACCTCTATGAAAAATATAAAGACGAGCTCTTTAAGGTTTATTCTTCATCGCTGCATTATTTTCAGTCGCGTAAAAACGACCAAAAAGAGGCCTTAATGCTAATTGAAGCAAAATTAAAACTACTTAAAGATTGGGGTTACATAGAAGGCAAAAATCTGGCTCAAAAGGGCCAGTTTGCCAAAACTGCCTATGGCTATGAATTAATTTTAAGCGAGCTTTACGGCCAACAGATTCTAGAACAGCTTGATGAATTTGAATTAGGCGTAGTTGCCGCGGCTGTTGTCTTTGAGCCGCGTAAAAACCAACGTATACCTTCGGGTCTGTCAAAATCTACGCGCCGGATTAAAAAAACCTGCGAAGAAATATACGATAAGATTAAAAATAAAGAGCGGAGATTTCGCATTTATCCTTTTAGCAAAATACCTTATTTCCACCTAAGTACAGCTATGGAGGCGTGGCTGCGTGGGACAACCTTTGATAAAATTCTAAGGCTTAGCGATACTGACGAAGGAGAAGTGGTGCGCTATTTCAGGATGGGTGTGCAGGTCTTACGCGAAATCTCTGATTCAAAAGCCGCCTCTTACATCTTAAAAGACAAAATCAAAGAAACCATCCGAGTAATTAACCGCGACGTGGTGGACGCCGAAAAACAGCTGCGCGAAAGCTAAAAAATATGGACGGTTCTCAATGTTTTATCTTTAGGTAATCCTCTAAAATCTTTTTGTGGTCAAAGGCAAAATCCAGCTTTTCTATTTCGTTTAATTTCACTATCCTCAAAGCTTTGGCATCATCCCCTGCATGGGGTTTTCCTTTGGCCTCAGCGATAAAGACCATTGAGATAGTATGAAAACGCGGGTCGCGCTTAGGGTCAGAATAAGTATGGAACTGCTTAATCTCAGTTAAATCCAACCCTGTTTCTTCCTTGGCCTCTCTTTTTACCGCTGCTTCCAAGCTCTCTCCATAATCTACGAATCCTCCGGGAAGCGCAAGACCAAAAGGAGGATTGCTTCTCTCAATAATCACTATGCCATCAGCAACTTCAATTATAGCGTCAACCGTAGTAAAAGGCCCATTCTGCAGTTTATAAAGAATGTGCTCAAGGTATTTCATAACGCCTTTATTAAAAATATCATAGGCATCTTTATCATAAAGACAGAATACTATCTCCTTGATTCTTGAGCCTTCTTCTCTTAAATAACGCCATACCTCCTGCGCCATAATTTTAGCGGAGGCCAATAACGGGAAACCGCCTGTGCCGCAGCCTAAGGCGGGGAAAACAATTGAATGAACTCCTAATTCATCGGCAACTTTTAGAGAATTTCTACAGGAACTACGGATTTTTGTTTCATCAGTTTCAAAATTCATGCCCATAGTGGCGGCATGAATAACATATTTCGCCCTTAGGCTGCCGGCAGAAGTGAAAATAGCCTCGCCTATACCTATGGGGCACTTTTTTACCGCCTCATCTTCAATAATCTTACCGCCTTTTTTCTTTATCGCGCCTGCCACCCCTCCACCCATAACTCCCTTATTATTAGCGGCGTTAACAATGACATCTGCCTTAAAATCCGTAATATCACCCAGCACAACTTTGATTTCAGTGTCTTTAATTCTCATCATATCTCCCCTTTTATTAAAATAATTAATAATTAGTAACGGGTGACGAGGACTGCTTCCGATTACTCTCCTATTATCTTAATTAAAACCCTCTTCTTGCGTTGTCCGTCAAACTCACCGTAAAATATCTGTTCCCACGGCCCAAAGTCTAACTTGCCTGCGGTAATTGCCACTACCACTTCCCTACCCATAATCGTCCTCTTTAAATGCGCGTCGCCATTATCCTCTCCGGTAAGATTATGCTGGTATTTATCCTTGCCATACGGAGCAAGCTTTTCAACCCAAACAGCAAAATCCTTATGCAAACCCGCCTCGTCATCATTAATAAAAACCGAGCTGGTAATATGCATAGCATTCACCAAACACAGGCCCTCCTTGATACCGCTCTTTGCCACCGCCTCTTCGACCTGCGGGGTAATATTGATAAATTCCTGACGATTCTTTGTATTAAACCAGAGATATTGGGTGTGGGATTTCATCAGGGTTATCTCTTATATCCTCGTTCTTCTAAAGCTGCTAAAAAACCGGGATGCACACGATATCCCATTTCTAAAGCCTTACTTACATCCTGCCAACTTTTATCGAACTGCCCACTGTGAAAATAAGCAACCCCTCGGTCATTATAACACTGTGCAATAAAATCTTTTTCCTCCGGATTCATTTCCATTGCTTTATTAAGGTCTTGGATCGCCTTATCATATTCCTTATTCTTTTCATATGCCATTCCCCGGTCATGTATAACATAAGCGGGTTTGAGAGAAATTTTTAATGCTTCAGTAAAAAACTCTACGGCTTTCCCATGATCTCCTAACTCGTCATAAGCTGTCGCTTTCTTCTCTAAGGGAATTGAATCGTTTGGATTATTTTTAATCTCTTGATCACATTTTTCGATAGTCTGACTATAATAAGTATTTTTTGACACTCCGACAAATACGATGCTGAAAATTATTAAGGCAATCGCCGCTAGAAACGGAATCAGAAGAATTTTTAGATTTCGCTTAATAACACTTATAACTGCCGGTACATACATAACAATACAAAACAAGGAGCCTAAAACCAGATACAGATGACTCCACCTCATCCAGTTGTATCCTGACACAAGCGGGCTTCCGGTCTTCCAGCGCATTAAATTACTTAATCCGCTAACAAAATATAGCAAAAACACGGGTAGCACAAAGAAAAAGCCGGTTATTATTATTCGAAATATTTTTTTCATTTCTCCTCCGTATTTAACAGTTATTCTTTTCTTTTGGACTTATTTTAACACTAATACCCGCCTTATCCTGAACCTGAACCTCGCCACCCTTTTGCATTGAGTTCTAATCGTCCGTAAAAACCGAACTTGTAATATGCATGGCATTTACAAGGCACAGGCCTTCTTTAATACCG
Source organism: Candidatus Omnitrophica bacterium CG08_land_8_20_14_0_20_41_16 (assembly GCA_002774445.1). Taxonomy (GTDB): domain Bacteria; phylum Omnitrophota; class Gorgyraeia; order Gygaellales; family Profunditerraquicolaceae; genus Sherwoodlollariibacterium; species Sherwoodlollariibacterium unditelluris. Next base: position 38,885 of record PEYI01000042.1, read on the forward strand.
CCCTTTCTAATTGCGCTTTCGACTTCTCCGGTTATATTTAAGAACTCCTGTCGCTTGGCAGTATTAAATATAAGATATTCGGTATGGTTCTTCATTATAATTTCTCCAGTGTTAATTTTTTCTCTTTCTGGTCAATCTTAAAACTAAAATTCTTTAAAAAAGACATACCCAATAGTCCGTCGCCAAAACCAAAATCTCCTTTTTTATCCATCAAAACTGAAGCATCTACATTCCTGGCTTCGGAATTTTCAACTATAACACTATCTAAGACAATATGTGCAGCCTCAACTGAACGGCCGTCGGCAACCTGCACTTTCATATCAGGCTTAAGCTTATCCAGATTAATCCCTAATTTATTAGCGGTATCTCTTGTTAAAAGAATTAGCGACGCGCCGGTATCCAAAACCATGGTTGTCTCAACTTTATTATTTAAGGTAACCCCAATAGTCATGCCTTTAGCATCATGCGAAAAACTAGCTTTACGCGGTTTACTCTCTTCTTCGGCTTTTTGCTTAGCCAACTTATTATCAAAATTAAGCTTATCCGCCTGCCAACGGTTACGCAGAGAATCTGAATCTTTTGGCGAAGATTTAGAAATATCCGCTATCTCGCTCTTTAAGAATTTCACCGAACCCGAACCTACTTCAAAATCAACACTTTCCGCGTCTTCTTTTTTAATAATCCCCTCTATACTACGGCCATTCTTAAGCTTAAGCGTATCCGCATAAGCAAAAGAAAACAAAATACTTAAGAAAAACAAAAAACAATACAGCGCTTGCCCAATTTTCATTCTTATCTTCTTTTCTGCCTTTCTTTAACCTGACTATTTAATTCTTAGACATTGCACTCTCAAGGATATCGGATAAACCTTTGATAATATTTTTCATAACAGGCTTAAATTTATATTTAGGCTCCTTAAGGGTACCGGTGATACTGATGGTTGCAAATTTACCGAATTTTCCGATTATCGCGGTAGTAACATCTTTAAATGTCCCACTGAGCGGAATAGCCTCATTAATAATGTTAACACTAAGAGAAGCGTCAACGGAGTTATTAAATCCAACCTTGGCCGGGCCGGATAAATTAACCATATTGCTCTTAAGCATAAGGTCCGTAGTATAACAATAGCTATCTTGTATAACGAAATTACAGGAACCTTCATAAAAGACTATGCCAGCAAAATTCTCGGCAAATAATAATTTACCCAACCCCTTAAAAAGATCCAGTTCCCAGAGCTTACCCTTGGTAATAGCCAGGGAGCCGGCACCAATAAGTTTGGATAAATCATTGGAAAGACCATTCGCCTTAAGTTCGCCCTGAATGATCCCTGTAATATCTTTATCCTTGGCCGGAGTATCTAGTTTCAATTCTTCAATCTTTACTCCCTGCATAAATAAATTAACTGAATAAGGCAAATTCTTTGAATTCAAATTTGCCTTGGCAAATAGGTTAACCGTGCCTCCATAAAAAGAAAAACTTAAAGACGGAATATCTATAATCCCGGAGTGCTGATTATAATGACAGGAAAACCCCTCTCCTTTAAACCCGTAAAGAGATACCTGCGGGCTTAAAACTTGAGCCTCAATCGCACAATCCTTAATATCTTTTACGTCACCGTTAAAATTAAATTTTGCCTGCACAATACCCTTAGGCATAATCTTATCTATCTGCTCTTTAAACTTAGGCAAGAATCTTCCTAAATCTCCCAAATTTATGCCCACGGCGCCTGAAATATCCGCTTGAGAACTTAAGGTATCAAAATTGCCGGTAGCGTTAAAATCTGAATTAAGATACCTGCCGGATAATTCTGATATATTAACCTTATTCTTAACTATAGTAAAATCAGCCTTAATCTTAAGGGCTTCTGAGAGAAGCTCCAAGGCAACATCCGGAGATTGGAAATTACTGACTAAGGTAGATAATTTATAGGAAAGGCCCTGATATTTGAAGCTTACCTCCTTGGCCTTAAGTTGATTCAATGTAAATTCCAAGCGGCCGTTAATCTCAGTAATCGGGTTATTAATTTTATCTAATTTTAAAACAGCGTTAACAAAATCAAGATAGCCATTTACATTGAACGCCCCGGTATTCAATCTATCTGTGGCGATATTTAATAAAAAGCCAGCATTCCCATTTAATAATCCGGGTAATATAAAATTGAACTTGTCCTTTAATAAGCCTTGTGCCTTAGCTAAATCAATATTAGAAACCAAGTCAATATTTAATACCGGATTACCAAAATTATTTAATTTCAATTTAGCCTTTACCGGAATAGCAAAAATCGTAGCCAGAATATTATCCGAGCTAAGTCCATTGTTATCAAAATTAACTGCGGCGCTTATTCCGTTAATTGACTCCACAAAATCCAAACCAGAAATAACCGAGTCCTTAAAAATAGCCTTTCCAAAATACTTAACCTGCCCTTCTTTTAAGCTGTATTTAAGGCTGGCGTTAATCTGCGAATTAAGGCTAAGGGATATTTTATCCTTGCTTACATTAAGGCCAGAAGCTTTAATTTGACAATCCAAACCCAGGACGCTATCCTTAAATTTAAGAAATATCAAGGCATCTGCTAACCCTTCTTTTATACCTATCCCTGAAGATTGACAATAAACTGAAAATTTATCAGGCGAAATGTTTTTTATTGATATCGTTGAACTTAGCTCTTCTTGTGGGAACTTGAATTCACCGTTTAAGGCAATATTAGGCTTAAGATTTCCCGGGATTTGAGCAGAGGCTTTAAATCTTACTACAGATGGCAATGATAAATAAAGATTAATACGAACATCATCTAAATCCTGATTAAATGGCTTATCAAAACTACTATCCTTAAAATGAATCGTAGAATTAAAGATATTAACCCTGTAAACCTCAACACTAAATCCTCTAGGCGGCTTAGGCTTTGGGTTAATCGCTACAGAAGGCTCAAGGAAAACAGGCTGTTTAAGGATACCCTCTTGTTTGGGTGTAGAGAAGCCTGCCAGATTAAAGCTACCATCTTTGCGCCTTTCCAAGAATATCCGACAGGAATTAAGATTAATACTTGGAATAATAATTTTTTTCTGGATAAATCCCCAAATCCAAAATATGCAAGAGGCTTCTTTTACGCTTACAATTGCCTCGTCTTTATCGTATATATTCAGGTTTTCTAAAACCAAACCTTTAAATATATTTATCCTTAAAGAGCCAAGGGTTACTTTCTTTTGGGTCTGGCCCTCTATGGCCTTAATAATAATCACTTTAACTGTCCTGGGCAGCACAACATTATTAAGGTACGTTAATCCTACCGCCGATAAAATAATCAGGAAAATTAAGATAATAATTATTGTCTTTTTCACTTGGATTTTACCAACCCGCCAATTCCGACTCCAGGGTCGGAATTGGTTAGGTTGTCGGGACAAGCTTGGCCGCGGCCTTAAACGCCTCTTCTTTATTTTTGATTTTACCGATTGCCTGAAGCTCTTCTATTCCAAACAAAATCTTACCAATTAACGGCGAAGGGCCTAATTTAAATTTCTTCATTATCTCATTGCCGTTAAGCAACCGCTTCTGTTTTTTCTCTTTGCCTTTTTTCAAGTATTCTTTTATCAGCCTTGCCACCACAATCTCATGCTGTTTGGCTGCCTTAAAAGTAGTAAGCGGGCCCTTGGTTGAACGCTGATCAGCTAAGGATAACAAAAGTATACTTAAGGCCTCATTGCCTGCATCGCGGAAAAAGCGGAATTTTGCCCTCGGGGTAGGATTTTCGCTATCGGCAAGATAACCCGGACGAAGATGCCAAAGAATCATTTTATGTAAAGAATATATTTCATCCCTAGAAAGCTTAAGCCTTCTAGCGATATCCTCGGCAATCCTTAGGCCTGCCCTTTCGTGGCCATGGAATGTAATCCTCCCTTTTTGATGGCGTAAAGTCTTAGGCTTACCGAAATCATGCAGAAAAGCCCCAAATTTTAAGATAGCCTTACGCCTTCGGTCAGCAGAAATAACGGTATTTAAACACCCCAATATTTCTTTATTCTTCATTTCCTTAAAAATAAGCTCCAGCTGCCTGATTGTTTCTAAGGTATGCTGCCAGACATCTAAATGATGATACGGGCCTTGGCCTATCCTACGCATCTTCTTAATCTCAGGAAAAACAATATCCAATATTTTTAATTTATCCAAGGCCAAGAAACAATCGTAACCCTTGACTGTAGCAAAAACCTTAAATAACTCATCGCGGATACGCTCTCCAGAAACCGCAGATAATTTATCTTTATCAAGCCTTGCCAGCCTTAAGGTATCTTTATCAATATTGAAGCCTAAAATTGCCGAAAAACTAAAAGCACGCAATATTCTTAAGGGGTCTTCAGGGAATGATTTCTTCGTTACTACCCGGATTAGTTTGGTTTTAATGTCAACCCTCCCCCGATAAGGGTCTATCAATGACACGTTTAAGTCATGACCCGTTAATGCTTCTTCTAACTTTAAGGCTATCGCGTTTATGGTAAAATCACGGTGTTTAAGGTCATCCTCTAAATTCTTGCCGCGAAAATCCGTAAAATCAAAGGTATAAAATTTATCCCCTTCTTTTTTGACGAGGCGGCATGACCCATGTTCTTTATCCAAAACCACAAATCCGCATCTTAACCTCTTAGCCAAATTCCTCCCGAAACTTATCGCTCTCATTTTAATCGCAAAATCAAAATCCCGATTCTCTTTTGACTTTCCTAAAATAAGATCGCGCAACACCCCACCCACCAAATAAAGCTTAGCGCGCCGAGCTTTGGCGAAATTATAAATGTCTTTTAAGATGCGCTTATCTTTTAATGAAAATTTTAAGCCTGATTCCATGGTTATCCTGGTTCTGGGGGACGCTCCCCAAGGTGCCTTAGCAGAGTGTCCCTTTGGGGAGCGTCCCCAAGCAGGTCTCTCCTATTTCTCTTTATTAAATATCCCCGCTTGCTTAATAATTTCATCTTTCACGAAGATGGGCGCGTGGGCCCTGACTGCGAGGGCAATACTATCAGATGGCCGGGCATCAATGACCTTTTCATGGCCGGAGGAAGTCTTTAAGACTATTTTTGCATGGAAGGTATTTTCTTCCAACTCATCAATAATAATCTTTTCAACATTGGCTTCTAAGTATTTTATGGTTGAAAGCAGGAGATCGTGGGTCAAGGGGCGTTCAGGTTTAAACCCGCTTATCTTTAATTTTATCGCTGAGGCTTCAGCCAGACCAATAACAATGGGCAAAACCCGCTCCCCGTTTTTCTCTTTTAAAACAATAAGCTGGTCATGCCTTTTTTCATCAATAACGATTTTATTTAATTCCACCTCTATCATACCCAACACTCCTAATATTTTCAAGAAAATCGCCTTCGGTGATAACTTTCAGCGATTTTCGCAGTGGTATGGGAAAGTGTTTTATACTTTCCTGTACCAGGACAAAAAATAATTGAATACTTAGTGGGTGACGAGGACGATTCTTCGCCCCGCCATGGTGGGGCGAAGAACAATCCTCGGCAGGACCCACTAAGTATCTACTTCTTTTTTTTGTCCTTACCCAAAATATCCTTTAACTCCACCATAAACTGACCAACATCCTTAAACTGGCGGTAAACTGAAGCAAAACGCACGTAAGCCACATCATCTAAGGCCTTTAACTTCTCCATAACTAACTCTCCGATGCGGCTTGCCAATACTTCGCGGTCGGATTTTTTCTGGATAGCGCGCTCAACAAAAGTAACAATATCTTCCATTTTCTCAACGCTAATCGGCCGCTTCTCGCAAGCCCGGATAATACCGGCTAACACTTTTTTACGGTCAAATGGCTCGCGCCTTCCGTCTTTCTTGATTACCATAAGTGAAACTTCTTCTATGTATTCATAAGTAGTGAAACGCTTGCCGCACTTAAGGCACTCGCGCCTGCGTCTAATCGCCGACTCTTCAGCGGTTGCCCTAGAATCCACAACCTTATCTTCTTTATAACCGCAAAATGGGCACTTCACCCCGCACCTTCTCTCTTATTTAAGCTATCCTTTATTCTAAGTTTAAGATATGCATAAGGCTTCCCGCTCCTTAAAAGATAAACGTAATACATAGCAGAATATAAAGAAGGTGCGGGGTCATATCTTACGTACTTTAATCTTCGCTTGTTTTAAAAAATCCATGGCCATCTTATCAGGATAACCGCCGGCAATTACGATATCCTTTATCCCGGCATTAATAAGCATTTTAGCGCAGATAACGCAGGGCTGGTTTGTAGAATAAAGCGTGCTTCCTTTAACGCTTATCCCGTATAATGAAGCTTGAATAAGCGCGTTTTGTTCAGCATGCAAAGCCCTGCAGAGTTCTTGTCTCTCTCCGGAAGGAATTTTTAATTTCTGGCGCAGACAACCGATATCAATACAATGCTTAAGTCCTGTCGGAGCGCCATTATAACCGGTAGCCAATATCCTCTTGTCTTTTACTATAACCGCGCCTACGCTGCGGCGTAAACAAGTTGACCTCTTGGCTACAAGCTTAGCCATCTCCAAAAAATACTCATCCCAACTCGGACGCTTATGTCTTTTTTGTTTATTCATTTCTTACGAGCTCCGGGTATAAAGGAAACTGCTTGGTTAATTTTATTACCTCTTTTTTAATCCCTTCCAGCTCCCTGGGGTCGTCCCTTGCCTCTATAGCATCGTTAATAAACTTAGCGATATGGCGCATATGGAATTCTTTTAAGCCGCGGGTAGTTACTGCCGGAGTCCCAATCCTTATACCGCTAGTTATCCCTGCGTCTTTCTTATCAAAAGGAATTAAATTCTTATTCACCGTAATGTTAACCTGGCCTAAAACATTAGAGGCGTCCTTACCGGTAATCCTCTTTGAGTTTAAATCCACCAACATCAGATGCGTATCCGTTCCCCCTGAAACAATACGGAAATTATTTTTAGCTAAGGCCCTAGCAAGCTCTTTGGCATTTTTAACAATTTGCCTCTGATAGGTTTTAAATTTCGGGCTCATCGCTTCCTTAAACGCTACAGCCTTGCCGGCAATAACATGCATCAGCGGCCCGCCTTGTATTCCGGGGAATATCTGCGCGTCAATTTCCTTGGCGAATTCTTTTCTGCATAAAATAAAACCTCCGCGCGGCCCGCGCAAGGTCTTATGCGTAGTAGAAGTAACAAATTCGGCAAAAGGCACTGGCGATGGATGGACTCCCGCAGCAACTAATCCGGCGATATGCGCCATATCCACAAATAAATAGGCTCCGACTCTATCGCATATTTTTCTAAAGGCTTTAAAATCTAATCTTCTCGGATACGCAGAGGCGCCGGCGAGAATCATCTTCGGCTTATGTTTTTTTGCTAAACCCATAATCAAATCGTAATCGAGCATTTCAGTCTTACGGTCCACACCATAACCTACCATCTTAAAAAGTCTTCCGGAAAAATTATGCGGATGACCGTGGGTCAAGTGCCCTCCAGCAGCTAAGGCCATAGCCAAAACCGTATCCCCGGGCTGAAGGGCTGCAAAATAAACCGCCATATTCGCCTGCGAACCTGAATGCGGCTGGACATTGGCATGCTCAGCTGTGAATAACTTCTTAGCCCGTTCAATAGCTAACCTCTCAACTTCATCCACATATTCACACCCGCCATACCAACGATGGCCGGGGTAACCTTCGGCGTATTTATTGGTTAAAACCGAACCCTGTGCTTCAAGCACAGCTAGGGAAGTAAAATTCTCCGAGGCAATTAATTCTAAATTCTCCTCTTCTCTCTTAAGTTCGTCTTTAATCGATGCGTAAATTTCAGGATCAACGAATTTTAAGTGCTTCACCCCGCACCTTCTTTCTTATTCATATAACTAAAATCTCATGCCTTTTTTTAAACTGCTTGAATCCCGCACCTTTGGTATATCTTATTATTTCTTTGAATATCTATCAAGGTGCGGGATGAATACCCTGAAGGTGCGGGGTTCACTTTCTTCCACCCCTTATCTTTCTTTCAATCTCTCTAATTTGGGCTAACCGCCTTTTATGCCTTCCGCCTTCAAATTTTGTATTCAGCCAAACTCTAACAATTCTCTTAGCCAAATCCGGCCTGACAAATATTGAGCCTAAAACCAGAACATTGCTATCATTGTGCCTGCGGGAAAGCTTAGCTGCCTTTACGTTATAGGATAGGGCTGCGCGCACGCCCGGAAGCCTATTAGCAACGATAGAATTGCCTATCCCGCTTTTACAGATAAGAATCCCTCTTTTAAACTTTCCTTTAGATATTTTATCAGCAAGGGCATAAGCAAACTCCGGATAATCGCAACGTTCATCGTCAAAAGGGCCTAGGTCTTTTACTTTAAGGCCAATTTTATTAAGAAACGGTTTTAATTTTTCTTTTAAGGCAAAACCTCCGTGATCCGAGGCAATAAGTATCGGAGTCATATTAAATTACTCACCCTTTCTACGGCTTCCTTAATAGAAACAAATGTCTTCTCGTAAAAATCCAAAGGCCTACCAATAGGATCAGCAATATCCGTATGGCTGTCATTTATTTTAGCCCCGTTAGAAACACCTTTCTCCTTATTTAATATACCATGGTTTCTAACGGGGTTAGCAAATTCCTTTAATAAAAACACTCTATTTTTAACCTCGGGGGCCAAATGTAGAATAGCATCTTCATGCATTTTTTCCATAACTAAGATAAGGTCTGATTTTCTGGCCATCGCCTTGGTGATTTTCTGTGAAATATGTTTAGAAATATCTATGCCTTCTTTAGCCAATACCTCCCTTGTGCCCTGCGATACACCAATGCCGGCAAGCATCATTATCCCGGCAGAAGAAACCTCCAAATCATTTCTTTTTTTATCCTTGATTATCTTCTTTAAAACCGCCTCGGCCATAACCGAACGGCAGGAATTTCCGGTGCAGACAAAAAGGATATTCTTCTTAGCGATAACAGCTTCAATCGCTTCTTTTTTTATTGCCCCCCTCCTTAAAATATCAAATCCATCTTTAGCTAAGTCTACGATAGATGATTCTAATCCTAGCTTTGTCTCTCTAGCATCAATAGCAAAATCTACTAAGCCATTTAAATCTTTTATCGCCTGTTCAAAATTTACCGGCGCAGGTTCTCCGGAGAGATTTGCCGAGGGGCAAATTATCGGGTCATAGGCTTCAGTAATGACCCTTAAGGCAATTTCATTATCCGGCATACGTAAGCCCACGGTCGGCTCTTTTATTCCTTTAAGTATCAAGGTTAATGGCCCGGGCCAAAACTTATCCATAAGTTTATACGCGCCAACCGGGACATCCCTAGCAAAATCTTCAACTTTTTCTTTTTTAGCGATATGTATTGAAAAGGGCTTATCTTTAGGCCGCTTTTTAATCTCATAAAGCCTATCCACTGCTTTCTGATTAAGCATATTCGCGGCAATGCCATATACTGTTTCAGTAGGTATAATCACCAGGCCGCCTGATTTTAAAATATGCGCGGCCTCGCGGATATAATCCTCTTTAATCTGCCCTGGGTCAACCCTGACTATTTTGGCCTGATTCATAACTTAATTTTGATATTCTTTACTTTAAGGCGCATTGATTTTTTATAGGCCAATAATTTTCTCCCGATTTTATTATCGCTTACTCCTAATATCTCTATGGCAAAAAGCGCCGCGTTTTTAGCACCTGCCTTACCTATGCTCATCGAGGCAACAGGGATGCCCGCAGGCATCTGCACCGTGGACAAAAGCGAATCCAAACCCCTTAAACTCTTAGTCTCCATAGGAATCCCGATTACCGGCAAGATAGTATGCGCTGCCACAACACCTGCCAAAGCAGCTGCTCCGCCGGCAGCCGTAATAAAAACTTTAATATCTTTTTTCGGTGCTTCTTCAACATATTTTACTAATTCCTTGGGCGTCCGATGTGCGGACAAAACTTTTACTTCAAAACCAACCTTAAATTCTTTCAATAAATCAATTGCTTCTTTTACTGTTTCTAAATCTGACTGACTACCCATTATGATGCTAATTTTACTCATAGCACCTCTCCTTAAATCTTGTTTTTTAGCGGGTAGCTTGGCTGATTTCGAGCCGCGTGATGCGGCGAGAAACAGCCAAGACAGGACCCGCTAAAAACATTATTCTAAAGCTTTCCGTCCTATATCTTTCCTATAATGCATCCCTTCAAAACTTATTTTTCCTACCGCCTGATAAGTACTATCTATCGCATTCTTTATGGTATCGCCTAAGCCGGTTACTCCCAGAACTCTGCCACCGTTAGTTAAGTACTCTGATTCTTGTCTCTGCCCCACATCATTTATTATCCGAATTTTAGTACCGGCATGAAATACCGACACACCTTTCATTTTTTCTACCTTATCAAGGCCAAATATCTCTTTGCCCTTTTCGTAATTTCCGGGATAACCTTGAGATGCCAAAACAACACAAACACACGCCTGATTATCCCAATCTAAGCTTTTTATGCGCGAAAGCTTTCCTGCACAAGCCGCCAGCATTACCTCAACTAAATCCGATTTTAATCTTGGAATTATTACCTGCGTCTCAGGATCTCCGAAACGCACGTTAAATTCTAATGTCTTTGGGCCGTCTTTAGTAATCATAATCCCCGCGTATAAAACACCCCGATAATCTATCCCCTCTTTTTCTAAACCATCTATAGTCCGGTAAATCACTTTTTCTAAAATTTCTTTAAATAATTCTTTGGTAACTATTGGCGCGGGCGAATACGCGCCCATTCCGCCTGTGTTGGCGCCTTGATCATTATCAAATACTCTTTTGTGGTCCTGGGCTAAAGCTAAAGCAATAACTTCTTTTGAATCTGTAATCACAAGAATTGAAGCTTCCTCTCCTTGCAGGCATTCTTCAATAATAATCTTGTCCCCTGCGCTGCCGAATATCTTCTCCCGCATCATAGCTTCTACTGCCTGTCTTGCCTGATCAACAGTTTTTGCGACAACTACGCCTTTACCGGCCGCTAAGCCGCCAGCCTTAATTACACAGGGCGCGCCAATTTTCTTAATATATTTATTGGATTCATCGACATTGTCAAAAATCTCAAAAGCTGCCGTAGGCACATTATATTTTGCCATTAATTCTTTGGCAAAGACTTTACTTGCTTCTAACTGCGCTGCTTTCCGGCCGGGTCCGAATATCTTAAGTCCGTAATTTTTAAATTCATCAACAATGCCTGCGGCAAGCGGCACCTCTGGGCCCACAACAGTCAAATCTATTTTTTCCTTTTTGGCGAACTCAAACAATGCCGGAATATCCTCAGCTTTAATATCAATGCACTCTGCAATTTTCGTTATCCCGCCATTTCCCGGCGCGCAAAAAATCTTATCAACTAATTTTGATTGCGCAATCTTCCACACCAACGCATGCTCCCTGCCACCAGAACCAATCACTAAAATTCGCATCTTATTTTTTTAACCAGCCAATTTTGCGCGATGTGTCAATATATTAGCCCAAGCATAGGCTGTCTCTGCCCAAAATGTGTCTAAGCGCATATCCCTCGTAAGTTCATTTAAAGACTGCTTAAAAGCAGCGAATGTCTTTTGAAACCTCGGCTGCATAGGCGCTGACTCAAGCTGACGGACATATTCTTCTGTTTCGCTCAAGAATTGCTCGACCCGGCTGCGCCTGCCTTCATAAGCATACCTGCCAATCCTTCCTAAATTCACAGCAATATTCAGTACTAATTCCTGCGCACTCATCACTTACCTCAATAAGGTATGGATAATCACTTCCATCTCTTTACGTATAGCCGGGCCTAAAACTTCCCGGCTGGGATTATTCTGCCCCGGCCTTAAATTAATCATTGAATCAAAATCAACCTCGCCGGTTTCAAGGTCCAAACCGCCTCCCCAGACATCCGCCTGCTTACTTCCATCTTCCAGAAGCAGCCTTTCGCCATCCACATGCATTTTTCCGCCGGCAGACAAAATCTTACGCCGGACATCTACGACCACTTTAATATATCCCTTAAGATCTTCAGCAACCTTAGAAATAATCTCCTCGCCCGCCTTCTCTCTGATAATTAATAACATTTTTTCTTAATCAACTCCTTGCACTTCCCCTACTTAGTGGACATGTTGTTAAGATAGTACGCCTATTTGCTATCGATACGAATATTGGTCATGTCAAAACGTTCAAACGGCCGTTCAGCGCCACCTGCCCATCCACTAATATACTCAATGTTACCCACGATAACATCTCCAACATGAAGAGGTATCTTGGGATCAACGAACTCTCCCTGACGTCGAACCACGGTTAATTTTATTTTTTGCCCTGCTTTATATTCACAAGCCGGAGCAGAATCAACACTGATAACCTCAATCTCTAAATCAATAAAGCTGACTATTTCTGTTTCAGTCGACGATCTTCTTACCTGCTCTGTGCGCTCATTAGACGACAATACCTTAGCTGTAACTTGAGCGATACAGGGAATATTACGCGAAGCAAACACAGGAAAACAAAAACAAGATGAGAAATAAACCACTAGGATAAAAACCCTTATCATCATATTTTCCTAAATTAAGCCTTGATCATTACCAAGAGCATCTTGAAACGGTCTACAGTCTTTAAAGAATGCGGCTTGTTTGCCGGCATAATCATGGTTTCGCCTGCTTTTAGGTAATATTGCTTGCCGGCAATATTAATTTCTGCCTTGCCATCAAAGATATAAACTAAGGCATCAAATGGCGTAGCATGTTCACTTAAGCCCTGCCCTTTATCAAAAGCAAAAAGTGTTATTGTGCCTTTCTCTTTCTTGATAACTTCCTTACTGACAACAGCACCCTCTTGATAATCTACCAAACTAACTAAGCTTCCTACTTCTCCAACAATATTCATCATAATTAAGTAATGTGTCCCCGGATTTCTTCCAAATAAATTTAAAGACCGTTAATATCTAACTATAAATGAATCTGGCGGATTTTCGAGCGAATGGAGCTTTTAGCCAGAGGACGCTTGAGCAAACGAGGGAATCTGAACGCGGAAGCATTCAGACGCCGAGCATGTTTGAGCCCATCCTGGCGCGGAGCGCCGACGGGCGAGTTGCGCAGGCGCCGAGTTTGCGAAAGATCTCTGGCGTGCCCCTAAATCTTATCTTCGTGGGGCAAAAGCGACCTGAGCGAGAAAACCGACAGATTCATTAAAAAGAACGACCTGAGGGACAGTCCCCTATTGAGTTACGCTAAAAAATAATTCTACAACATAAATTGTTACAACGGGTTACAGTATTTGCTGCCCCGTATGGACTCGAAAAACTAAATCCCATCTTAAAAATGAATCTGGCGTTTATGTGAGCGAATGAAGGTTTTAGCCAAAGCAGCTTGAGTATTTTCGGGTATCCCAAGGCCGTCCGAAAGGACGGCAATCTTGGGATGGCGATGCTGTCTGAGCGCCGAGGTAGAGACCGAGGCGCGAGTTCAGCAGCCACCGAAAATACGAAAGACCTTTGGCGTCCGCCGCAGGCGGAAAACCGACCTGAGCGAACAAAACGACAGATTCATTAAAAAGAACGACGAAAGATTTCAGCACGCGAGCAATATCCCAAAGAGCAAAATCTGAGGGACAGTCCCCTACGGGGACAGTCCCTGTAAGTGCCTGCAATTTATTTCGCCGGCTTGTCTTCTTTATTCTGGTATAGGAAAGTATAAAATACTTTCCTATACCACTGCGAAAATCTCTAGAAGTTATTTTACTTTTCCGAGATTTTCTTGTTTATCGGCAAAAAACCTGCCATTTCGCCGATAACATTAACTAACTCAGTATTGGCCGGAATAACAATTTTGGCGTTATTCACTAAAGACTTCTCGACCGCCTCAAGCTTTCTCAACACCTGAGCATTACCCACAAAATAATGTTCCGCTGCTTCATTGACTAATTTTATCGCCGCTGCTTCACCTTCTGCCTCTAAAATGCGCGCCTGCTTTATACCTTCGGCTTTCTTAATCTCCGCCCTCTTCTGGCCGTCAGCAACAGTCTCAGTGGCTGTCGCGTAATCAATCGCGGCAATCTTTTCATTCTCTGCCTTAACTACCTTATTCATCGTTTCCTGAACATCTTTAGGAGGATCGATTTCTTTTAACTCCGTGCGGACAATCTCTAAGCCCCAGCTAGCAGTTTCCTCGCAAAGAGTTTTATGCAATTCAGCGTTAATCTTGCCTCTTTCGCTATTGGCAGATTTTAAAGTAAGCGTACCAATAATATTTCTTAATGTAGTGCGCGCTAAATTTACAATCTGCCACTGATAATTATTTACGTTATACTGACAGTTCTTAACATCAGCCTCATCAGCTTTTACTTTAAAATAAACCTGGGCATCTACTTTAGCGTTTAAATTATCATTAGTAATAATTTCCTGCGGTTCGGCATCTACCATCTGCTCGGTTATATTAATCTGATAGATATTTTCAACTATAGGAAGTACCCAGTTAAATCCCGGGGTAGCGAAACGATGATATTTACCAAACCTTTCGATCAAGCCTCGATGCGTAGGCCGGACAATTTTAATACCCATAAAGAAAAAAACTACCGCTGCCACAATAACCAATGCCAAAATACTCATACCGCACCCCCTTGCACAGTAAGTGCACACCCCTCGCCCAATTGGATGGGCGAGTGTCCACTTTCTGCGTTACCGGCCTATCGCCGCAGTAGGCGGCGTACCCGCCATTCCAATATGGCGGGGTACATGTAAGGTAAGGCCGGGCGCTATATTATTTGGACTTCTCTTTTGCCTTTTATAACTTCTCCGATAATCCATGACTTAAGTTTTAACTCCGCTAGTTTTGCGATTATTGCTTTTGCAGAGTTTGGCTCAACAATCAAAACCATACCAATACCCATATTAAAGGTATGATACATTTCTTTATCTTTAATATTGCCTTTATTCTGAATCAAACGGAATATTTTGGGCACCACCCAAGAACTTTTATCAAGGCGCGCATTGACATTTCGCGGCAAAATTCTGGCGATTTTATCGTAAAATGCGCCGCCGGTAATATGCGCGATCCCCGTAATATCGTTCGCGAGTCCGCGAGTTCGCGAGTTCGCGAGCAAAGCCAAAACCGGTTTTACATAAATCCTAGTTGAAATAAGTAACTCTTTACTCATACGTTTTATCTCGTTTTGCGAAAAAACTTTTCTTACCAAAGAATAACCGTTAGAGTGAATCCCGCTAGACTCTAAACCTATTACTAAATCCCCCGGTCTAATTTGACTTCCATCAATAATATTTTTGCGCTCAACTATACCTACGCAAAATCCGGCGATATCATATTCTCCACTTCTATACATCCCGGGCATCTGGGCGGTTTCTCCGCCAATCAAAGAACACCCAGATTGCCGGCAACCGGCATTTATGCCTTTAACCACATCTATCAGGACAGTTTCCTTAGCCTTACTAAAAGCAATATAATCTAAGAAAAATAGCGGCTCGGCTCCGGTACAAAGGATATCATTGACATTCATCGCCACCGCGTCAATACCAACAGTATCGTGCTTATTAGCTAACTGGGCAATCTTTAACTTTGTCCCTACGCCGTCGCTTGAGGAAACCAAGACCGGCTCTTTATATTTATTTTTATCTAACTTAAAAAAACTACCGAATCCGCCGATATCCTTTAAAACTTCCTCGCGGAATGATTTTCTTACTAGCGGCTTTAATTTTGCCTTAAAAGCGCTCGCAGTAAAAATATCAACCCCCGATTTTTTATAAGTTATCCTTCTCATATTCTAACCCTACCCCTTTAACTCCCCCTGCCCGCAGCAATGCGTCTCCAGCGAAAACTTACCCTGTCTCTTTTTAACCCTTACCGGATATTTTCCCGTCCAACAGGCAGTGCAATAATTACCCTTAGGGGGCTTAAAACAATTAAGCATTCCATCCAAACTTAAATAACCTAAGCTGTCAACTTCAAGATATTTCCGTATCTTATCAATAGAGGAATATTTATTGGCAATAAGCTCGCTGGATTTATGAAAATCAATACCATAGAAACACGGGAAACGGTGCGCCGGGCAAGATATTCTTAAATGCACCTCTCTTACCCCAGCCTTACGCAAGGAACGTATGCGGATCTTAGAAGTTGTCCCGCGCACAATTGAATCATCAACTACAATTATTCGTTTATCTCTTAAAACATCTTTAAGCAGATTAAATTTTACCCGCACACCCAAATTCCGCAAATCCTGCTCCGGCTGAATAAAAGTCCTGCCCACATAGTGATTACGGATAATTCCTAATTCTAATGGTATCCCTGATTCCTGAGAATAACCCATTGCCGCTGAAAATCCTGAATCCGGCACAGGCACGACAAAATCCGCATCAACCGGATGTTCACGGGCTAACTGCGCCCCTAATTTACGCCTTACTAAATGCACAGTCTCGCCGAAGATAACCGAATCCGGACGCGAGAAATAAATATGTTCAAAAGCGCAAAAGGATAACTTATTAGAGCGGAGTCCTTTTGGTTTTATAGATTTAAGCTTAGCGCCATTAATAAAAACTACTTCTCCGGGTTCAATCTCGCGGATATACTGCGCTCCGGTTAAATCAAAGGCGCAGGTCTCGGAAGCCAAACACCAGGCATTCCTTAGTTTACCTAAAGATAGCGGCCTGAACCCTAAAGGATCCCTTGCCCCAATCAAGGTATTATCCACCATCATCACCAAGGCATAGGCGCCCTTAACTCTTTTTAAGGCATAAATTAAACTTTCTTCCAGATTGCGCGACTTTGCCCTGGCCATAAGATGGATAATGATTTCCGAATCCGTAGTCGTCTGAAATATTGACCCTATTTTTTCAAGGTACTGCCGCAATTCTAACGAATTAACTAAATTTCCGTTATGCGCAATGCAGACCGAGCCTTTAGTATAGTCAATTAAAAGCGGTTGCGCATTCTTTAAGACGCTCGAGCCAGTAGTAGAATAACGCACATGGCCTACGGCAATATCGCCCTTAAGCCCATGCAATACCCTTTCGTTAAAAACATCGCTCACCAATCCTATATCTTTATGAATAGATAAAATGCCTTTATTGTTTGTAACTATCCCGCAAGCTTCTTCTCCCCTATGTTGGAGAGCATATAATCCCAGATACGTAAGCCAGCTGGCGTGTTTATTGTTGGCAATACCAAATAACCCGCAATATTCTCTTGGTTCGTCGTTATCTATCTCTACCATCTAATACTCCCTTTTTTTATGGTACAGGAAAGTATAAAACACTTTCCTATACCACTGCGAAAATCGCTTAAAGTTATCGCCGAAGGCGATTTTCTTGAATTCCTGTATCTAAAAATGTTTTTTAATATAGTCAACGCCGTTCTTAAATATCTGTAGGCCCACGCCAGATTTACCACGCACCTGTAAACCCGTGGTGCGGGGTTTGCTATCCTCCCACCTAGGATGCTGCCATAATTGAATATGCCTTTCCGGATGAGGCATAAGCCCTAATATCCTGCCTGTTGTATCATAAATCCCGGCGATATTTTGGAGCGAACCATTGGGATTAGCCGGCCAACCCGTGAGTCTGCCTAAGGCGTCACAATAACTAAAAACAACCTGCCCGTTCTTCTTGATCCGGGATAAAACTTTTTTATCTTTTACGATAAACTTTCCCTCTCCGTGTGCTACCGGAAGATAAATAATTTCAGGCAGGTTTTTTGTCCAGATACATTTAACTCGCGAACTCGCGAACTCGCGAACTCGCGAACTTAAATACACCCATCTATCCTCAAATTTGCCAGAATCATTGATAATAAGGCTCGCCTCCTGAATTAGCGAATCATTGCCCGGCAATAAACCACTCTTAACTAGTATCTGAAAACCATTGCATATACCAATAATAAGCTTGCCTTCTTGGATGAATTTCTTTAAATCAGCAGATAACTTGTATTTTAATTCATTGGCAAATATCTTGCCCGAGGCAATATCGTCTCCGTAACTAAATCCTCCGGGCAGGGCAAGTATATGATAGTTTGAGAGATTGACTTTGGCGCTGGCTAAATTATTTATATGCACTAATTCTGCGCTTGCCCCAACGAGAGAAAAGGCAAAAGCAGTTTCTTTGTCGCAATTCGTCCCGGCTGTCCTTAAAACGCATACCTTGATTTTCTTCACTTGCTCTTCCTATTTTGTAGCAGAGGTTTAAACCTCCGCTACAAATTTCTCACTTATAGGAGATTGCTGAAATATTCTAAAAATAGGCAGCAATCTCAGAGAGCGCTGATATAATTTTTAAGAATTTTTCAGCGCTCTCTATAGAATTTCTTGACAACATCTATCACTTCCTTGGGTTTATCTACCAAAGTAAATATATCCAGATCACTTTTACTGATATTGCCGTGCTTTAGCACAACTTTCCTTAGCCAAGCCAGAAGCCTTTCCCAATACCGGCTGTTAAACAAAATTACGGGAAATTTTAATATACGCTCAGTCTGAATTAGGTTAATTGCCTCAAAGAATTCATCCAGCGTGCCGTAGCCTCCGGGCAATATCACAAATGCCTTAGCATATTTTACAAACATAACTTTCCTGACAAAAAAATAACGGAAATTCAAAAGTATATCCACATATTTATTAGATTTTTGCTCATTGGGTATCTGGATGTTCAAACCGATGGACTGGCCTTTTGCGCGCTTAGCCCCCTTATTCGCAGCCTCCATTATTCCAGGGCCGCCGCCGGTAATAACGGCATAACCTTCTTTAGAGAATAGCCAAGCTAACTCCTCGGTTAATTTATAGTATTTATTACCGGGGTTAGTGCGGCTTGAGCCAAATATAGAAACAGCTTTGCCTATTTTGGAGAGGACTTCAAAACCATCTACAAATTCAGACATAATCCGAAATACCCTCCAAGGGTCTTCCCGGGTAAAATCTTCTTTATTAATTAAGTCGTCCAGCCGGTATATTTTTTTCTTTACCATTTTAACGGAGCCCTCCAAGTATCTTTAAGTTTATTAATATTAGCATTAATACAAATCTTTCCGTCTAATCCATAAACTTTGAAATCTTTTTTTGCGTTTACACAGCCAATTTTGCCAAAAGGCAGGCCATGCAGCGTTTTTTCAAACTCCTTCTGCCTATTCTTCTCTACCTCTACAATAAATCTGGAATTAGACTCTGAGAATAAAACAAAATCCGTACGTTTATTTTTAGACCTATAAGGAACTTCACTCAAGAACACCTCAACGCCTAAACCGCCGGCAAAACTCATTTCAGCTAAAGCAACACCTAAGCCGCCTTCTGAACAGTCATGCATAGCTTTGATTAGTTTTCTTTCTGCGGCATTGCTTAAGGCATTAAATAATTTCTTGGCCTTCCGCATTTTTACCTGCGGCACGGAGTTTCCGATTACACCGGACAAACCATAATAGTGCGAACCACCTAATTCATCATAAGTATTGCCGACCGCATAAATCAAATTGCCTTCCTCTTTTAAATACATAGAGACCGCATTATCAGTATTATCCATCACTGAAATAGCAGAGATAAGAATGGTCCCGGGTATACTCAAAGACTTTCCAGCCACTGTATATTCGTTATAAAGACTATCCTTCCCGGAGATGAAAGGGACACCGAATCCTTTAGCCGCATCATAACAGCCATAAGCGCAGCGCACAAGGCTGCCCAACCTATCCGGCTTATCAGGATTACCCCAGCAGAAATTATCCAAAATCGCTACTTCTTTTAAGGAGCCGCCCACACTTATAATCTGACGCAGGGCCTCATCAATACAAGAGGCTGCCATCCAATAAGGATCAATAAAACCGTATCTAAAATTTATCCCGTTTGCGACAATTATGCCTTTTTTAGAATTAAGTATGGGCTTTACTATGGCGGCGTCAGACGGGCCATCATTTAATACGCCGACTAAAGGCTTTAAGACCGAACCGCCCTGGACCTCGTGGTCATACCTGCGGATTACCGACTCTTTAGAGCAAATATCATAACGCGAAAGCAGCTTAAATAATACCGGCGTAAGATCTTTTAGGCAATTTATTTTTGGCTCCTTACGCCTTAATTGAAGATAAGTTGCCTTCTTCTCTATTCTCGGCACTCCTTCATACAGAAAATCCATATTCAAAGCGCAAACTAAATTTTCTTGATAATAAAGCTCAAGTTTATTAGTACCGGTAAATTCTCCGATGACCGTGGCCTCGCAATCTTCGCCGGCAAAAACATTTAATAAGGCTTCTATATTCTTGGGTGGCACTGAAAGGATCATCCTCTCCTGCGACTCAGATATCCAGGCCTCCATATAAGATAAACCGCTATATTTTAGAGGAACTTTATCTAAATCTACGCGCGCGCCAATTTCAACAGCCATCTCGCCTATCGCGCTAGATAGGCCTCCTGCTCCGCAATCCGTAATTGCGCTGTATAGGCTCTTATCGCGCGCTTCAAGTATCGTATCTAGCATTTTCTTTTCCTGAATGGGATTGCCGATCTGCACCGCGCCCGCGGAGAGAATTTCAGATTCATGAGTCAGCTCTCCCGATGAGAATGTCGCGCCATGAATACCGTCTCTGCCGGTCCTACCGCCTACCACTACCACCAAATCTCCGATATTTGTTTTCTTAAAAGATTTGTCTTTCGGCATAATCCCCGCGGTGCCGCAATAAACTAAAGGATTACCGGTAAATCCTTCATCAAATAATATCGCGCCGTTTACAGTGGGAATCCCCATTTTGTTTCCATAATCCTCTACCCCGCTTACTACGCCTTTCATTACGCGTTTAGGATGTAGGGCGCCGGGAGGTAACCTGCTAAAAGGATAATCCGGAAGACCAAAACAAAATACATCAGTATTAAGAATCGGCTTAGCGCCTAAGCCGGTCCCCATCGGGTCGCGGATAACTCCTCCGATACCGGTATTTGCTCCGCCGAATGGCTCTAATGCTGAAGGATGATTGTGCGTCTCAACTTTAAAACAAACATTATATTTATCGTCAAAGCGGATCACCCCGGAGTTGTCTTTAAACACCGACACGCACCACGGCTTATTTAGTTCCTTAGTAACTTTCATAATTGTGGATTTCAATAAATTATTAATCAGCAAGTTACGTTTACCGTTTACCGTTAACCCTGCCCGACGGCCGGTAGGCCCCGCCAACGGCGGGACAGGCAGGCGTTTACCGTTAGAATTCAGCTGCTCGCTATATTTTATTTTCCCGCGGAAGGTTTTATGCCAACAATGCTCAGACCAGGTTTGGGCTATGGTCTCTAGTTCGCAATCCGTAGGATTCCTGCCTAATTTCTTAAAATAATCCTTGATCGCGCGCATCTCAGCCAGATTCAGGAATAACTGGCCTTTTTTGCTCAACTCCAATAATTTATCATCTGACGCAGCTAATAAATCTACGGTAGTTAGATTGAATTGATAAGAGTTGCGAATCCCGCCTTGGCGGGATGAAGCAATCTCGTTTTCAGACACAATATGCTGTATCAGTTTATTGTGAAGAAGTTTATCGCAGATTATCTTTAACTGTTGTGGCGAGAGTTTACCGCGGATTATATATTTCTTGGCAGTCTTCACTGAATCCGCCCCTTCTATCCCTAAATCTTTGATACCTTTTAGCGTAGATTCTTCAACCGGGTCCATGACGCCGGGATTGTAAGCAACTTCAACCACGTACGATTTGTCAGTTCGTTGGTTCGTCAGTTCGTTGGTTACGATACGGTAATCCTGCGAGATTCTATCGCAAAGCAGCTCATCACAAATTCTCCTAACCTCATCATCAGAAAGATTGCCTTCAATATTATATACTTGGATAAAACAGACATCCCGGACAGTATCAATACCTAAATCCAAAATATCTCTTTTAACGCTTTCTCCGATAGCGTCAATCTTTCGGCTACGCTCAGGATTGATACCGGGCTTACCCTGTATCTCAATTTTATAAAACATGGCTCAGTAGGTGGGTTAAATTTTACAACCCTACTCTAGAAAAAATCATATTTACCTTGCGCAAGTAATAATTTAAATCAAATATTTTATCTATTTCTTTTTCGTTTAGATATTTTGATACTTCACTATCTAACATAAGGCTATTCTTAAAATCTATTTCCTCTTTCCATGTCCGCATAGCGCAATGTTGCACTAAATCATAGGCCTTAAGCCGAGACATGCCGCGATCCATGAGGTTTAAAAGCACCCTTTGCGAGAATATAAGCCCTCTAGTCTTAATTAAGTTTGCCATCATATGCTCCGGATAAACCGTTAAATCATTAATCACCTGAATAAATTTATTAAGCATATAATCTAAGGCTAAAGTTGAATCCGGAATAATTACCCGCTCAACAGATGAATGCGAAATATCCCGCTCATGCCATAAAGCGACATTCTCCATTGCAGCCAAGGCATTACCGCGTAAGAGGCGCGATAGCCCGCAGATACGCTCGCAGATAACAGGATTTCGCTTATGCGGCATGGCGGATGAGCCTTTTTGGCCCTCGCTAAACTGCTCTTCAGCTTCTAATATTTCTGTGCGCTGTAGATGCCTTATCTCAGTGGCGAATTTCTCTAGACTTGAACCGATAATCGCAACGCTCGCCATAAATACGGCGTAAATATCCCGCTGAATTATCTGGGTGGAAATCCTTGCCGGTTTTAATCCCAGTTTTCTGCAGACATAGTTTTCAACCTGCGGTTCAATATTAGAATATGTGCCTACGGCTCCGGAAAGCTTGCCTACCGACACTTCTTCTTTTGCTAACCTCAAGCGCTCCAGGTTACGCTGCATTTCATCATACCAGAGCGCTAATTTCAGGCCGAATGTTGTGGGCTCCGCGTGCACACCATGGGTGCGGCCTATACAAGCTGTATCCTTATAAATCTTGGCTTTTTTAGCCAACGCCTTAAGCAGCCTATTTATGTCGTCAACTAAAATCTCCGCGGCTGCTTTTAATTGCACGCCAAGCGTTGTATCCAGAATATCAGATGAAGTTAGCCCAAGATGCAGATATCTGGCATCGTTGCCTATATGTTGGGCTACATTGGTAATGAACGCTACTACATCATGTTGTGTTTTTTCTTCAATTTTATTAATCTGGGCTAAATTAAACTTGGCTTTCTTGCGGATTCTCTTTACTGCCTGGGCGGGGACTTTTTTAAGTTTAGCTAATGCCTCTATGGCGAGTATCTCGATATCCAGCATGGTTTTAAACTTAAACTCTTCCTGCCAGATTATCTTCATTTTAGGCAGGCTATAACGTTCAATCATTTTAAACTCCATCCTCCTGCTTGCCCCGTAGTATGCGGGGCCTGCATCTTGTAGGAAAATATATTATAACAGAAATAGCGTTTTCCACAATTAAAAATTATGTTTGTGTTGGGAATGATACCATAGATCGTTACCCCCTCCCCTATGAAGGAAAGTTAACGAAGCTTCTTTGTATAAGTAAAGAGGTTTTTAAGAA
>PEYI01000037.1 GCA_002774445.1 Candidatus Omnitrophica bacterium CG08_land_8_20_14_0_20_41_16
CGTCGTAATTGACCTCCCCTAAAGAGCCGCCAACGCAATTTGGATAATTTACGCTATAATCAACAACCTGCGTGTAGATATCTTTATCCTGCGCTGCTGCGTATTGAAGAGCCTCCTCATCTAATATCGGAATAGGTACTCCTATACCAACAATAAGCGTTACTCCATAACCAAGCATGCTTGAACCTACTAACCACTGAGGCTTCATCTGCTTTAAGTCGCCGATAACCGCAAGTGTCCCAGCAGGTGCGCTAGGTATGCCATTTTCCTTGCGCGGCACAGAGGGATTATGCTGTGTGCCCTGCCAAGCTACATAACCTATACCTCCGCCTAAAAATATCTTTGTGCCAATACCGATAGTGCGATAATATGGGTCTTTTAATAAAGGGGAAAACTGCCCGGCGGAACAATAATTGGCATTCCCTAAATTAGGCTTAAGCATCCCCATATAGGTATAAATCGGCTTATCGGATAAATTCACCGCCACATTATAATTCTGATAACAATTGCGGATATCAAAAAGTACCGCCTCGTTTAGGTCTTTAATGTTAATCAATGTATCTAATTTCCTGCGCGGATAACAGTCTGTCCCGTAACCGGCAGCCTCAAGCCGAACATTTTCCCCGGCAGCTAACTCCTGGATTACATGCGCCCCGCCGTATTTAAATTCGCCGGGATAAACCTTATTGCGCGGGTCATCATCAGGTAAAGCTGTAGCCCCCAGATAAATATCCACTGCCGCAAAACCGGTATAACAGGGAACATCATTAAGTTTGCAAGTCCCTCCGCCGATTTTTATGCGCGGCTTAGAGTGGCCGATGTTAAACCACGCCCCGGATGAACACATTGGGCCAAAGGTCCCGCAGGTAACCACGTCCACTTCTTGGGCTACTTTCTTAACGCCCTTTTTCTGGACAAGGTCAATCACTTCTTCAGCGGTAACTACTACTACCTCGCCCTTTTTAATCTTATCGTTTATCTCTTTTACGGTCTTCATTAATCCTAGCCCTCTTATATTGCGATAACTTCCTTTATTTCAGGAACCTCTTGTTTTAAAATCCTTTCAATCCCCGTCTTTAAAGTCATAGAGCTCATGGGGCAACACCCGCAGCTGCCTTTAAGCTTAAGTTTCACTACGCCGTCATTGGTTACCTCAATCAACTCAACATTTCCACCGTCAGCCTGCAGCATTGGCTTTATCTTTTCCAGCGCTTTTTCTATCCTTTCTTTCATAGTTTACCCCTTTCTTAATATTTGTTTAATTATAACACGCTGGGTTAAGGCAAACCACTATTTATTTTCTTAAACACTATAATAAATTCTGCTGGCTTTTATTAATTATCAATAAGAGTAGGTGACGTTTAAACGTCACCTACTAAGTAGGGGAGGTTTAAACCTCCCCTACTGTTAAAAGTCAGCAAGGTTTGTTACACTATCTTTTCTTAAGCACCTATTATCAAAAAGGCGCTGAAATTTTTTAATTTCTCCGGATAAATTAACTTTAGTAACCACTGCTGAGACCGCACAAAGCGCATCTGCTCCTGCCTGAACCACCTCTTCTGCATTCTCAAGGCTTATGCCTCCGATAGCCACAATGGGAACCCTACACTTTGATTTTATTTTAATAATTAAACCCGTGCCTACCGGTTTACCGGCGTCATTCTTCGTATGAGTCAGAAATATCGGAGAAACCCCCAAATAATCCGCACCCTGCTTTTGCGCCTCTTCTGCCTCAGGCAAAGAATGCGCAGTTAAACCAATAATTTTGTTTTTGCCGAGTATTTTACGGGCAGATTTAATCGGCATATCATCTTGCCCCAAATGCACGCCGTCCGCCTTTACAGCTAAGGCAATATCAACCCGATCATTTATTATCAAAGGTGTTTTGCGGCAAATCTTGCGCAACTTTAAAGCCTCCTCAAACATCTCTCTTGTAGAAGCTTCCTTGTTGCGATACTGCACAGCGCATACTCCGGCAGAAATTGCCTGCCTTACATCGCTTATAATCCCTTCGCGGCTTAAGCGTTGCTCAGTAATAAAATAAAATCCTCTTAACATCTGACCTTTTGCATCCGGGAAACTGTCTTGGCATCAAGATTATATAGGCAATCAAAAAGCTTCTCTCTAAAACTCCCCGGGCCTGGCGATTTCTTCGCTGCCAGTTCTGCAGCTACCTCAAAACAAACTAGACCTGA
Source organism: Candidatus Omnitrophica bacterium CG08_land_8_20_14_0_20_41_16 (assembly GCA_002774445.1). Classification (GTDB taxonomy): domain Bacteria; phylum Omnitrophota; class Gorgyraeia; order Gygaellales; family Profunditerraquicolaceae; genus Sherwoodlollariibacterium; species Sherwoodlollariibacterium unditelluris. The sequence continues at coordinate 2,196 of PEYI01000037.1, forward strand.
AACGCCCGCCTTAACTAAATCCTGCTCAACTGCCGCGAATGTGCCGATTACCGAAGCTGCCATACAGCCGGTGCCTACTACTTTTGACATAAGCTCGTTTCCGTTAGCGACTAAAAAACATCTCTTGCCGTCAGTAACAATATCAATCTCTCCGGTCACTACTACAGTGCATTCTTTTCTAGTTGCTAATTTAGCCGCCAAGTTTTTAATATCCGCTTGGACAAGCGAACTATCTACCCCTTTAGTCCTGACATTTTCTCCCGCAACCCGGCCAATTTCAGAAGCATTCCCCTTTATAATATCTATACGCACTTCATTAATAAGCTCGAGGCACTTTCTATCGCGTAAAGATGTCGCGCCTGCACCGCAGACATCAAGGATTACAGGAATACCTTTTTTGTTTGCTGCGCGAGCCGCCTTCTTCATTGCTTCTACAAATTCAATGGTAAGCGTACCAATATTAAGAACAAGGCTCGAAGCAATGCCGGACATCTCTTCTACTTCTTCCAGGGCATGAGCCATCACCGGAGAAGCGCCCAATGATTTAACTACCTGCGCACAATCATAAATGGTAACCCAATTAGTCAAATGATGAACTACCGGAGACCGCCCTCTTACTTGAGCTAGCAGAATGCCTGCTTTTATATTTTTGCTTACACTCATATTGTTAACGTGCGTATTCTTTATAAAGCCAAGCAGAAAGATACCTTTCTCCTGTGTCGGAAAGAATGGTAACAATTGTTTTTCCTTTTGATTCCGGCCTGCGGCCTACTTCAAGCGCAGCCCATACCGCTGCTCCGCTCGAAATCCCGGCAAAAATCCCTTCCTCTTTAGCTAATTTCCTGGCAATCTCACCTGCATCTTCATGACGGACTTGAATAATTTCGTCAATTATTTTTAAGTTAAGCACCCCCGGTATAAACCCTGCGCCTAGGCCCTGAATCTTATGCGGTCCGGGCTTTCCGCCTGATAAAACCGGAGAATCTTTCGGCTCAAGCCCGATAATTTTAACTAAAGGCTTGCGTTCTTTTAAAACTCCCCCCACTCCGGTAATTGTCCCCCCTGTCCCAATCCCTGCAATAAATATATCAACACTACCATTGGTATCCCGCCAGATCTCTTCAGCAGTAGTTTTGCGATGAACTTCGGGATTAGCGGGATTGTTAAACTGCTGAGGCATATAACTATTAGGTGTATTTCTTACCAATTCTTCTGCCTTATCAATTGCGCCTTGCATCCCCTTTGCTCCTCCGGTAAGCACAACCTCAGCACCCAGCGCCCGCAAAAGCTGCCTACGTTCAACACTCATTGTTTCCGGCATAGTAAGAATAAGCCGGTACCCCTTTTCTGCGGCTACAAAAGCTAAGGCAATCCCGGTATTACCGCTAGTCGGCTCAATAATAACCGAACCTTTCTTCAATAACCCTTTTTGTTCAGCGGCCTCAACCATGGCAACGCCAATTCTATCCTTAACACTTGATAAGGGATTAAAGAATTCCAGCTTAGCTAAAATAATAGCGTCAATACCAAAAGCTAATTTATTTATACGCACCAGCGGCGTATTGCCTATAGTCTTAGATATGCTAGTTTTTATATTCATAGTCTTATACCTGGCGCTTCGCACCTTGGCAAAAAGGATTGCCAAGTGCGCCTCTTCTGAGGCGGATGCGCCAGTATGCGCTTCTGCGCTATATTTGGTAAATAAACTCTTCTTTAGGTTTATTTGATTTCTTGGCTAAATCTTCAAAGTTTACCCGGCCTATTATGCTCGATGTACATTCTGATATCTCAGACCATATTTTCTTAAATACGCAGCCCTCTAAATCACTACAACCTTTATATCCATCTCTAACACAAGCAATCGGTTCAATTGGGCCATCTATAAATCTTATTACTTCGCCTAAGGTTATCTTTGCAGGATGCCTTGATAAAAGATACCCGCCAATTTTGCCCCTACGGCTCTCTACAAATCCGCCTTTCTTAAGCTCCAAAAGTATCTGCTCTAAAAATTTGATTGGTATATCTGCGCGCTTAGCTAACTCAGATATAGAAATAGGGTTAGAACCGTAATTAACGGCTAAATCCAGCAATGTTTTTAAAGCGTAATCTCCCTTATATGTTATACGCATGTTTACACTATAATCCCTATCATAATTGTAGAGTATACAACAAAAATAATATTTGTCAAATATTTTAACGTATGCGTAATCTGTTACTTCTTGTTAATGGTTTTTGCCCGGACAAACACGATATATTCATCACCAACTTTATTCAATAAGTTTAATTCAAATCCATTTCTGCTGATACGGCTTAAATTCTCAAATGAAGATTTGTTCAGAATACCGTAGGCCTCTTTTTGAGCAGCAAGAAAATTAAAAATCTTATCATCGGTATTTAAATACACGATGGGATGCGGGCTAAAAAAGTTTCCTCCGCCGGCATTAAGCACAGCCACTTCCTGGCTCGTATAAAACCTTACGCCTCTTACAAAAGACTTTGAGCAAAGAATAACGCCGCTTAACTTGCCGTGGCTTTTAAGGTAATCTACAGCTCCTTTGCTGGATACATATCCGTCAAACTTGGAATGGGAAATAAATACCGCGAATAAAATTATTATTATATTGAAAGCCAGAAAATAAGGGGAAATCGCGGGTTTACGCCATAGTATAATAACTTGAGCGATAACAAAAATAACAAAAAGAACGGCAAAAATATACAGCCCTAAAGATAAACTTATATACATCGGATATTTTAAAGCCGCAATCAAAAATAAGAATGGTAATGCAATAAAGACAGCAAGCGATGCAGTAGAAAGAATAGACATCAGGCGTTTTTTATAAACCCCTGCTTCATAGATAAAATCTCCGATAATTATTGCTAAGGCGGGAAACAACGGAAGAATATAACTAACTAATTTGGAATGCGCTATTTGGAATATAATGAAGGTTGTTAGCACCCAGGAAAGCAGAAAAATATACATTGGCTTAGAAGCCTTATCCTTAAGCTTCCTAGGGATATTGGCAAATGAGGAAACCGCAAATATTGTCCAGGGGAAAGCGCAAAGCACTATATATAAGGGATAAAAATACCAGCTATCATTTTTCCTATGTTCAGCTTGAAAAAGGCGCCTAATGTGGCCATTATAGAAAAACTCCTGAGTAAAACTGTTCCCGAATCGTTTTATCATATATATGTACCAAGGAATACCTATAAGAATAAATAATAGTAATCCCCATAAAGAATATTTACAAAATAAAAACTTTAATTGTTTCCTTATTACTAAGAAAACAATTACCGTAATAAAAGGTATTAATAACCCCAGCGGGCCCTTGGTAAGTACTGCGCAAGCCGAAAAAACAAAGAAAAGAATAATCCCCTGGCTTTTAAAACTCCTCACTATGTAACCTAAAAAGAACGCCGTCAGGGACAAGAGTATAAATACCGAAAAAATCATATCCGTGAATACTGTCCTCGCCAGCCCAATATAAAGGCCCGAACTCATCAATACAAGAGCACACAGGAATGCTTTCTTCTTTTCGCCGAAGCCCGCCAGACTAAATAAATACACTGCGATAATCCCTATTATTGCGAACAAGGCCGGAAAAAATCGCGCGCTAAAGCTCGTGATTCCAAACAATATAAACCCGATCCTTAAAAGCCAGTAGGTAAGAATCGGCTTTTCAAACTGCGGCTTACCAAATAAGTAAGGCACCAGCCATGTTTTTTGCTGAACCATCTCTTTTGCTGTTCCGGCATAAAAGACTTCATCGGGGTTGGTCAAACTTAGGATATTATTGCCGAGCATTAGAAAAACAAAAGAAAGCATAAACAGAACCAGTATTGCTTTAAGATTATTATTTATTGACATTCTCTTTTGTCAGTTTCAACAACTCGCTTATGGTTACGAACCGGTAACCTTTCTCTTTCAACTTCTCCGCCAATTTGGGTATAGTCTTGACAGTCTCGTGACGGTCCCCGTTCTCTACGCCGAAAACTCCGCCCGCATCATGAAAAAGGATAATATCCCCCGGTTGAATATGCTTTAACAAAAACTTAACAATATATTTATCATCGAAGGTGACCCAGTCTTTGGAGTTTAGCGACCACAAAATTGTCTCATACCCCATCTCTTTAATCTTTCTCTCTTCTTGATTCGTAATCCAGGCTTTAGGAGGGCGAAAATACCGGGTGGTCTGACCAGTAACTTCCTTGATAATATGCTCTGTGGCCTCTATTTCATCCTTAAGCTCATCCATCTTGTAATAAATAAGCACACCGTGTTCATAGGTATGGTTGCCTATTTCGTGCCCTTCAGCCGCTACCCGTCTAGCTATCTCGGGATATTGCGCCACATGTTTGCCAATCATAAAAAAAGTAGCTTTAACTCCCGCCTTTTTTAGCTCGTCTAAAATCTTAGGCGTCCATGCGCTTGACGGACCGTCATCAAAGGTTAAGGCAACAACTTTATCGTGAACCTTTACACGATAGAGGGTTCCCTTGCGCACTAAGACCGCCTGATCAAAAAATATCGTTGCAACTGCGGATAATAATACTACCGTCATCAGAACGACAAAGCCAAAAATTACTTTTCTCCTGATATTTTTCATTTCGCCAGAGCCTGCCTTATTCTTTCCTTTCCCATGCCATCTAAAGTAAACCCTTTCATTAAATCTCGACTTCAGCCATCCAGCGTCCGTGGATATTGCAATTTTCCAAGGCGATTAATTTTCCCGAAGGCACTTTTAAATGCACTCCCAAAACCGGATTAAGTTTCTCCGCAGTCAAATGGTAGCGGGCAATAAAGTTATAATCAATATAGAGGTCAATATACATTATGTAATGTTTGGCCTCCATTACATGCAGGATTGAACCTATCTTTATATGCGCATCTACGCAGCCCGGCCCCGCCAATCCGCATTGTCTTTTTATGTCAATGGCTGGAATATGTTTTTTCTCCATCTCATTAAGATTGCCCGGATCTATAGGTTTCTTAATAGCCGCGGAGTCTTCTTTAAATGCCTGTTTTGCTGCGCCGCAAACAGGACAGACAGTGGGCGCCTCATTAAAAGCGGCATAACCACATTTTCCACAAATAAAAGTATTCATCTTGGCCTCCTCAAATTTTTAATATTCTTCGCATTTAATCTGGTAGAAACTTCTTTCATGGTCGCAAGACGGACATCTTTCCGGAGGCTCGGTTCCAAAATGCACATAGCCACATTCGCGGCAAACCCACCATGCTTCTTTCTCTTTTTTAAATACTGTTCCTGCTTCAACTTCTTCCAAAAGTTTCTTGTATCGCTCTTCATGATGTTTTTCTGCTACCGCAATTGCTCTTAACCTTTTGGCAACCTCAGGAAGTCCTTCCTTTTCCGCCATATCGGCAAATTCTGGATACATTTTTGTGTATTCGTAATTTTCGCCGGCAATT
>PEYI01000085.1 GCA_002774445.1 Candidatus Omnitrophica bacterium CG08_land_8_20_14_0_20_41_16
TCTTTAGGCTTATCTTCGGCTAAGCCTAATGCCGGCATACTAAAACTTAACGCTAATAAAACTACTAACCATTTCTTCATTACCACACCTCCTCGTTTATTTGTTTCACTTTCATCCTTCATTTCTAATATTTTATTTTTATATTTAATATTTTAAGTCCTCTCCTTTCTCCTCCTCATCTATTTCCACATTTTCTGATACGTATAATACGCCTTGCGTAAATGCCTTAAGAATGGGCTTTCTGCGCCGGTTCCCTGACTGCATAATCCCAACCACTCCTCATGCATATACCCATCAGGAAATGGCCCGGCCCAAAGGCCTTTGGTATCGTGTATAGACGGTTCGTAAGCCTTCCACCATTCATCTAACCACTCAAAAACTACCCCTCCTACGGAATTACCCGCGCCGGAATTAAAAGCCATATTATTCGCGATATCCTCCCAAGATCCCTTATGATACGCTGCCTGAAGTTCCTCAGCCTCCGCCGGTGTTTTACCCTCGGCAAAAGCCGGGCAGCCATATTCAGTAATAAATGCCGGCTTGCCAACTTCTTCTTTAACGCTCCTCCAGAAACGGCCAAAACCATAATCTCCGCGGTAAGCATTAGCCCCAAAGATATCTATATCCGGGGTAACTTTAGCGAACTTATCCAAATATAAAATATCTCCGCTGCATATAGCCACGGGATGATCGGGATCAATAGATTTAATTATTTTGGCTACCTCATTGGCAAATTTAAAAAAGGCATCCGGCTGGCGGTCAGCATTACAGGCATAACCATAAACATTCTCATTGCCTAAAAGCCAAAATAATATATAAGGCTCGTCCTTATATTCATTAACCATCTTGACCACCGAATCAATCATATTCTTTTTATGCTCTTCATTATTATAATCCGTGCCGGGATTCCACGGCGCCCCGGAGCCTAAGGCATATTTGCCTAAAAAATCGCCCATAATCACGCGTATGCCATATTTATCATACATATCGCTTAAGATTTTTTTGTCCACTTTATTAGGATGATGATAAAGCCTTATCGTGTTCACCCCCATTTCTTTCATTAACTGAAAATCTCCTATCGCAGTTTTTGGATCAGCATCTATAAAAGAATCATAAGGCCCGTCAGCCTTGGCGTTATTATTAAAATCATCCTCCATCCAGCTGGTCATTGTCCCTTCGTCAGGAGATTGACCCACCTTAGTAGGGGTATAAGTAATACCTTTAATCGTGTAGGGCTTGCCACTAACCATAAGCTGCCAGTCTCCGTTTCCATATTGCACAGCGTATACTTTCCCCTCTCCTGATTCTCTCTTAATACCCAGCGGCTTAGTTGTTGGCTTAGGCCTTATTTTATCTGGTAACCTTGCCTTAATAAATCTGCCCGGATTTACCACCACAATATCATTGACAACATTATTGTCATAGCCATTGATTATCTTGATATCCGCATCCGCTAATTTATAACCTATCTGCGGATTATTACCTAGGATAAAATTTATCTTGGCAATAGCAGCTTGGCCCGCATACCAAGGGGTATGCCAGTAAGTCCAGCCATAGCTTCCGGGATAATGCACCACTATCGCATAATAGCATTTAAGGGCATGCTTTATTAACCCGGCCTTCTCTAAAATCAATGCGGTATAAAATAATTTTACTCCCTGCGGCTCAGAGCCGGTAGCCCATTTAAAGAATGCCGCTTCTAAATCCGGAGAGTGCACAAAATCCCAGAGGTCTCCTTCAAGGCGTTTTTCTTTTAACGCCTTCTTAAACGCCGGATCCCACCTTACCGATGTAGTATTAGGATATATCCCTTCGCCTACCGCGGCAATCAACCCTTGCTGATTCCTAACTTCATATTTATAGTCCTTAGTACCTACATTTTTAAACTCACCGTATTTTGCATAATTGACAATGTCTTCAATGCCCAAGTCATAAAGAACTATTTTTGTAGGCAGCTGGCTGACTTTCTTTTTCTGCTCTACCTCAATTGACCCGGTCTCAATTTTTTTAATACTTTGCTCTGCCGCTAATTTTAACGACCAATACCAGCCGCGCGGATCCCAAGCCTGAGCAAAAGAATACTTTGCGATAATTAAATTGAAGATCTTTTTAGCATCTTTAATTTTATCTTGGCGCATATAGGCTTCAGCCTGAATGAAATAGGCAGTGGCTACATCATTTAAGGCCGCTACTTCTTCAATCTCGTCCTTAACTTTAGGTTTCTCCTTTAATGATGCCTGTTCTTTATCCGCCTGGTCTTTATATAAATCAATAAGCTCCTGCGTGTATTTAAAAGTAGTCTCCACATCCCTCTTGCCATGCGCCTGCCAGCATTTGTTAATCAACTCTCCGGAGGAAGGCTTTTCTGCGGGAGTAAAGACTGCCTCCTCAGCTGATACATAACCCATAACACATGCAACAAAAATAAAAATAATAAATAAAGCGGCTTTCTTCATTATCCTACCACAGCTCCCTGAGTTACTCCCTTAATGATATACTTCTGCATCAATAAATACAGTATTATTATAGGTAAGGCGGCAATAGTCAGACCGGCCATTAAAAGCGGATAACGCGTAACAAACTCGCCCTGAAAAGTCATCAGCGCCACCTGAAGCGGCATAAGCGGCCGGGAATCAAAGATAAGCAAAGCCAGGATGAACTCATTCCAAACATTTAAAGCATTGAGAATTACCACCACTGCTAATACCGGTTTAGCCAGAGGCAAGGCCACATGCCACCAGATACCTATTTTCGAGCACCCGTCTATGCGCGCGGCGTCCTCAAGCTCCTTAGGCATCTTATCAAAAAAAGTCTTGAGTAAGAATATGCTGGTGGACAACCCTACGTTTATCATGCATAAAATATACCCCAGCGCGGTATTTCTTAAATGTAACTTATTTAGCAGCACATAAAGAGCTACAAAACTACCCTGCAAGGGGATCATCATCGCGGCCATAAATATGAAGAAAAGGACATTTCTTCCGGGAAACCTAAGCCGCGAAAATGCGTAAGCAGCCATAGAAGAGATAAAAACTATGCCGATAACTACCGCAACCGTATAAAAAATACTGTTTAAGAAATACCTGCCAAACCCACCCTCAATCCAGGCTTGATAATAATTCTCAAAGTGAAAAACACGCGGAATGATGGACATATCCTTAAATATTGTCTCCTGAGTCTTTAGGCTCGATGAGATCATCCAGAGCAAAGGTAATATGCAGGTCGTGGCTACGGTAAGTAATAATAAGTGGATTATGAGATTTAGGGTAACTTTCTTAGTCTTATAATATAATCCAGATTTCATTCTAATTCTTTGCCTTTCTAGAAACTATAAGTTGGACAAAAGAAATCATACAAAGAATAACGCCGAAGGTAATACCCTGAGCGCAGGCATAGCCAAAGCGCGATGACCCACGCATAGAAGCAAGTATTCTTAAAACCGGAACCTCGGTATGATAACCCGGTCCGCCTCCGGTCATGGTATAAATTAAAACAAAAACCTGCATCGTGCCCAAAATAGTAAGTATCGCTACCAGTACCACCACAGAAATCATCATCGGGATAGTCACGCTCTTAAATGACTGCCAGGCATTTGCCCCGTCCACATGCGCTGCCTCATAAAGTTCGCGCGGTATAGTTTGCAGGCCGGCTAAAAATAATAAGAAACCCCAGCCAAAACCTTTCCAGCAATGCACAATAGCTACCATAGTCAAGGCAGTATTAGGATCAGAGAGCCAATTGCGGGTTAAATTAGCAAATCCAAAATGAGTAAGCCAATGGTTTAATATACCATAGTTACCGTTTAATATCCATTGCCAGACTAACCCCACCACTACTTCGGATAGAACAGGCGGAATAAAAAATATCACCCGGTAAAAATTCTTCATGCGGATTTCGCGGTCACACGCCCAAGCCAAAAGAAAAGCTAAGGCATTCTGAAAAGTAAGCGCAATCAGTGTAATATAACCTGACTGCCAGAGAGACTGCCACCAAATCCTGTCTGAGAATATTTCTTTAAAATTACTTAGGCCGATAAAAATCTTGGTCGGCAATATCCCGTCCCAATCATAGAACCCAAGCTGAAGCACCGAGAAAAATGGAATGATATAAAATATGGAAAATATCAATACCGCAGGAAGCACAAATATATAATTCTCTAAAGCAGATTTAATCTTCACCCCGTTACAAACCTCTAATTTTCATCCCGTTACGCAATAGTTTGTAACGGGGTTCATCTTCTCTTTTTAAGCTCTCTCTCTTTAATCCTCTGGACTTCACCAGCGACCTCTTCCGGGGTTTTCTCGCCGATAATTATGGACTGAATTCCTTTGTCCAGCGCCTCAATAACCGGAGAAAACTCTGACACCCCCCAGACCCTTGGGTGGGTGGCAGAATCCATAGCCCGGGCAAAATTCGCCAATACCTGCGGTATCTTATTTATGCTCTCTTTGTTTGCCGGAAGATTATTAGTTGCCTCTGCCAGATATGCCTGCTGAGGTGCCTCAGTAAGCCAACGCAGGAATTTTACTGCCTCTTCTTTATTTTTAGAGCGGCCGCTCACCATAAACGAAGAACCTGCGCCGCCCCAGATCGCCATCGGGTATTTGTCCGTTACCTTAGGCGGCAGGAACGCGTCGTATTCTAATTTCGGGTTCATCTCCTTGTAAACATTTACGCACCATGAGCCGTTAAAAGCAAACACCGCCCTTTCATTGGCAAAAAGCTGTTCCGCGGTTTTATTAACCATAGTAACCAAACCGCTAGCCAGGAGCCCGGACTCCTGCATATCCTTAAATAAAGACAAAACCTTAATCCAGTCAGGGTCAGTATAAGGAACCTCCCCTTTTATGGTAGCGATAACCTTATCCTTGCCCATAATATTAAAGGCATAATTATTGGCCAGGCAATCAATCATCCAGATCTCGCCCCATCCGGAAACCAGGCCCTGCAAATTCGCTGCCTTAATTTTCTTACCGATATCCAGCAATTCCGCGAATGTCTGTGGCGGCCGGTTCGGATTTAACCCTAATTGTTTAAATAAAGCCTTATTATAGACCATCTGAATGGTCATAATATCTATCGGCACGCCGTAAATACCGGGTTTAATGTCATAACTATTGCCTTCGTTAAATTCATTTACCGCCAAGGCTTTAGCAAAAAAATAATTTTTCCACTTAGCGTTATCTTCGTCCATGTAGGGAGTAAGTTCAAGGATAAAACCGGCTTTAATAAACGAGGAAAAATCTCTTTTCTCTCCCAGTATCCCGAATATATCGGGAAGATTTGCGCCTTGGGCAGCAGCGCGCACTTTCTGGGAATAGGCGTCGGAAGGAACATAGAGTTCAAAACTAACCTTGACCCCGGTTTTAGCTTCATACCTCTTGGATAGCTCTTTAAAAGCAGGCTCGCGGTCAGTCATCCAATGCCAGACGGTTATAACAGACTTCCCTGATTCCTGCCTAGAAACGCATCCAGAAAATATTATCAAAATAAAAACGAAGAGTAATGCAGAATAGAAAGACTTGAATTTTAACATTTACACCTCTTTCTTACTTATATAAAGACGGAGTATTAAAATGTAACATATTTTCTCAGAGAGGTCAAGTTTTTTTAAGCCCTCAATATCCGCGATAAACCCGTGAGATCTGCCTTCTCCAGGCCTATGCCTAAACGGTATCCGCTTGCACCCTCTGGCCTTGACCAAATCACGTTGCCTCTGGTATAAAGCGGCTCTCCCTTATCCGGAATCCTGAGCCACGCCTCTAAGGGGGTATTTTCTACTATCCCCTGCTTAGACCATAGCCCCATACCCTTAGCACTGATATCGCTGGTCTCGGCAATAACTTCCTGCCCGTTGTTCAAATCCAAAAGCTTTACCGGGAAGCGAATGTTAAACCTTTGGAATATCCTACGATCTTCCATATTTTCACCTCTTTCTTTAACTACAAAATTTCCTTTCAGTTGTTTGGCTATCTCTTCCGGAACGCTCTGGTATACATATTTATAAATTTTCTCCTTATCCGAATCCTTCAATCTGGTAAAATAAAACCCGTAAATATTGTACCCTTCGACATATTTATGCCAAGCTACCCAGGCTTCGCATTCTAAAGAATATTCCTCGGACAACTTCAGGTTGAATTTTATATAACTATCCACGGTAAACCTTAAGCTTAAAACAATCTGCATGCCTTTAAAATTTATATCCTTTAGCAGGCAGTCGGCAAAAGCCACCGCGCCCTCAAGCTTAATACTTGCCGGCTTATTTATCTGCCATCGGGATATTTTTCTGCGTTCCTGCATTTTATAGGCCCTTCCACCACTGGTCTCTTAAATCTTTAAAAGAATTCTCTCGGATATACTGCGATATCCTGTTTCGGTCAGTATCGTCAATCCTGTTAAAATACAGCCCGTAAGTATTCCTGCCTTCATACTCATTCTGCCAGGCAACCTGCGCGCCCACATTAAAATTAAGAATGCCGCCGACAGCTAAACTTATGTTGGAGAAAACCTCCAGCAAGAGATTCTTGCTCAAGGCAAGGCGGATGCCGCTTACGCTTATATCCTCCACAGCACAGGCAATCGGGCTGGAGCGGTTTTCTTAACTCCGGATGATTATTTATCTGGCCTGATAAAACAATTGCCGCAACAAACGAGACCTTAGGCGACACATCGTCAAGCCGTTGCGTTACCTTGTAAAATATTACTGAATTATCGCCAATTTTATTGCGAAGCGCCACTAGCGCTGCCTGCCTCATTTCTTCTCTTGGGTCATCTATCATATTTACAATCTGACGTGCGGCATCAATGTCTGCACTCTCTCCCAATGATAAAACCGCAGCCTGCGCTTCCTCCAAATTATCGCTCAAAATTATATTCCTAAGTTCTTCTTTCGCAATAGGTTGCCCGGCCTTGCCTAAAATACCGATGTAAACTAATCTTGTATTATTATCCTTCTCTTTTTTCAATAGTTCAATAATTAAATTAGAAATTTCTGGGAATGATACCATAGATCGTTACCCCCTCCCCTATGAAGGAAA
>PEYI01000058.1 GCA_002774445.1 Candidatus Omnitrophica bacterium CG08_land_8_20_14_0_20_41_16
CCAGGATGAATTAAATGACCGGCCACGAAAAACCCTTAACTGGTATACGCCTCACGAAAAATTTAGTAAGTTGTTGCGTTAGTAACTTGAATCTACCATATTTCATTTGCACTGCTCAATAATCCTTACAAGATCTTCTCTTGTTTTTGCCCGCGAAGATTTTTCTCTTAACGGCCTGATTTTACGAAATCCTCTTGTGTACCAACCGAAAAACTTACGGAATATAACTATGCCATTTCTCTCCCCGTAAAAAGCAATTGAGGCATCCAAATGTTCAAACATAACTTTCACAATTGAATTTATCCCGGGTTTCGGCATTATCTTGCCGGTCTTTAAAAACTCTTCTATCTCCTTAAATATCCAAGGATTACCTAACGCGCCTCTTGCCACTGCTATCCCGTCGCAGCCAGTTTCATCAAACATCTTCTTGGCAAGCAGCGCTGATAATATATCTCCGCTGGCAATAAGCGGAATATCCAGCTTTTTCTTAACTTCCTTGATTATCTTATAGTCTACCTCTCCGCTATAGCCTTGCGTCTTGGTCCGGCCATGAATAAATAAGGCGTTTACTCCGCAATCCTGGGCAAGCAGGGCAATATCTCCGGCGTTAACTGAGTCTTTATCCCAACCAGTGCGGATCTTTAACGTAACCGGCAGCCAGGAATTTTTAATTATCAGCTTTAATATTTTTTTGAGTTTTTTAGGCTCGCGCAATAAACCCGCCCCCTCCCCGCGGCGCACTACTTTCTTTGCCGGACAAGCGGCATTAAAATCTAAAATATCAAATTTGTAAGCATTGAGCGCATCCAGTGCTTTTAAGATAAACTTCTCCTCGCATCCTAAAATCTGCACGCCTAAGGGCCTTTCTTTATAGCCAGAGCTAAGCATGCTTTGCGTCCTTCTGCTCTTATGAGAAACAGAGCGGCAATTTATCATTTCCACAAATGCCAACTCTACGCCAAATCTCCGACAAAGCATACGAAATGGCAAATCCGTAATTCCGGCCATTGGGGAAAGGATCAAATTTGATTTTAATTTTAATTTGCCGATCTTTAGCATGCTCATAAAAATTTAGCGGGTGGCTTGGGTGTTTTCGACGCGCGTCAGCGCTAGAAAATACCCAAGACAGGACCCGCTAAATTTAAAGTATATATTTAGAATCTTTAATTAAAGGCTTATTTTTTATTCCTTCAGCGGTGGCTTGCGGAATTCCGGGTTTACCTAATTTATAATACATGTAATTCTTATAACTCTCCACTCCCGGCTGGTCAAAGGCATTTACATTAAGAAGCTCACCCTCAAAAGCCGTGGCCATTTCAAAAAAGAATAAAAGCGCGCCCCAGTGATAAGCGGATACCTCAGGCACAATAACCGTACAGCTTGGCCGACCCTCCCTAGCCAATGCCCACTCAGTTGCTTCCTGAGCAAGTTTCATAAGCTCAGAATAGCTTTTCCCCGATAAGATATCGCCATTAGCCAAAACCTTAACTTCCCTTTTAAAACTATCCACCTTAATAAAAGTAACAACTTTATTATTTTTACCTTCAATATTATTCTGTTGCACCGAATGCAGGTCGCTAGTACCGCAGGTAGAGATAGGAGTCCTACCGGTATTTAAGACTTTAGCCTTATCTTGAAGCCAATTTTCGATCCCATCATTAGAGACTTCTATCTTGCGGCTGTATTTTTTTCCTAAACTCTCAGCCAACAATTGCACATACCAATCTGCGCTAGATTTTAAACCCTGGGAAAAAGGCATTATTACCGAAATATCCTTGGATTTAAATCTATAAAGTAAATAATGCAATACTGCATACATATAAGCCGGATTCTGGTATAAGTCTTCTTTTTTACACTTTTCCGCCATATCTTTAGCGCCGGAAAGAACCTCTTTGATGGTTACGCCTATGATGGCAAGATGTAAAAGTCCCATATTAAACTCTGAGTATCTACCCCCGACACCTTTTAATAAAAACAAACTGCGAAGGCTCAAATTATCTTTTTCCTGCGCTTGTAAGACTCTTTTGCGTAAAGACCCACCTTCAGGATCAGTGATAACAAATACAGCCCGGCCGTAATTCTTTCCTACATTCTTTTTTAGCCAATTCTCTACCACCATAAAAGCTGCTTTTGTCTCAATAGTCTCGCCTGATTTTGAAATAACTACTGTGAATGTTTTTTTAGGATTTAAGTTCTTTAATAAAACCGATAACGTATCCGGGTCAAGATTATTCCCCTCAAAATAAATACGCGGCCTTTTGTTTCTTAAAGGGGCAAACTCATTAAAATATGCCGGCATAAGCGCATCCTGCGCGGCTTTTAAACCCAGATACGATCCTCCGATACCTAAAAAAATAACATTATCGTATTTTTTAGCAATCTCATCCCCTAATTTCTGAATTGAATTTATTAATTTATCGTCCTGATAAGGAAGATTCGCCCATTCCAAGCCTAATCTTATCCTGCTTGAGCCCTGAGTAAACACCTTCTCCATGTGGCTGTGTGCCTTCTGGATATCTCCTGATATCTGGGCTATATCTTCATCCTTAACGCCATTATCACCGACGCTAAAACTAAACATATTATTAAAATCAAACCTGAGGCTCTCCATAAAAACTCCTTGCACAGTAAGTGTACACCGGCCTCTCAAATATTGAGCACCTTATGTTTTGGTCTAGCGAAATCCTTGACCGAACATAAGTGAGATCAAGGAAGGCCGGGTGTCAATCTACTCTTGTTTTTGAATAATCTTAACTGTCGTGCGCAAACCATCCTGCCAGGGCCAGAGCATAGCAAATATGGCGTCACTACCACTACCTTCACTCTTAAAATAAAGTGTTTGGCCGGGCATAATCCCGCCAAAGGCCTTAACTGCTTCCTGCATTTGATAGGAAAGCCTATTCTTAGACGGCCAAGCAGGCTCGCCAAGAAATTTGCTCAACCTTTCGCTAAGTTTAGCAAGCTCATCTTTGACGACTACTGCTTCAAAAAAGTTATCGCAGTCTGTGCGCGTCGACTCAAAATTTACCCTTTTTACTTCTTCTTTTATATTGCTAAATTCCATACAGCCCCCCCTGCCTGCCGGCAGGCAGGCTTATTATTTACAATTATACCACTGCCTTATAAAATTAAAAGCCAGAAATGCTTAAAAGGCCTTCCCTCTTTACTTTTAATTCTTCAGGTACGCCTTGATGATTTTCTGTTCTGTCCTTGGCCTGTCAGAAGAATCAACTTCAGAATTCTCGATCTCCTGAACAGCCTCATAACCTGAAATAACCTCGCCGAAGATTGTATGGCGCATATTTAACCATGGGGTTTTGGCGCAAGTTATAAAAAACTGGCTGCCGTTTGTATTTGGCCCGGCGTTAGCCATGGCGAGAATCCCCGGATTATCAAATTTAGCGGCCGGGCTCACCTCATCTTCAAAAGGCTTCCCCCATATTGAATCTCCGCCTGTCCCTGTCCCGGTAGGATCTCCTCCCTGGATCATGAAACCTTTTATTACTCTATGAAAAATCAAACCGTTATAATAACTTTTTTCTATAAGTTTAGTAAAATTCTCGCATGCCTTAGGCGCCACTTCAGGCATAAGTTTGATTTCTATTATCCCCTGATTTGTCTCAAGAACGACAGTTTTACTATCCATAGCCAACGCTCCTCCGGTAAATTTGTTAATAATAACCGCGCAAAATAAAATAATTAAGATATTCTTTATCAATTTTATCCTTTCTTCTATTTCTAAGCTTAGCTTTGTAAGGCGTACATAATACTTTGGCAAAAGAAGACAATTTGCTATCTTCATAAGGAAATTCTTTGCAAGTTACCGGTTTAAATGCATAATCAACTCTGTGCACCAAGCAGAGCCCTTGGGAATCAAGGAAAGAGCAAGGCTCATCTTCATAGCTCGTCCCAACCTTGTATCCGGAAGGGAAATTTTTATCTTTTTCAAGGTGAAAGAAGTCACCTTTTAATCCAAGAGTCAAGATCTTCTTTGCTTCTTCTAAATCTATCCAAGCGCCAAGCCTGCAGCAATCTGACTGAGTTTTACACTTATGGCAATGGATTATTTATTTTACTTTCTTTTGTTTTTTTCATTTGCTATATTATACCTCTTTAGCTAAAAACAAGCACCTTAATCTTTTATATAGCGCAGTCCTTGCGAGCGTAAGCGAACAAGGGCAAGCACAATAATCTTTTATCTAGCGCAGTCCTTTGTGCGAAGCACAAAAGATCCCAAGCCTTTTAAAGGGCTTGGGATAAAAAATCAGAATTGTACCTTATTTACAAGAATCCCTATTTCTAGCAAAAACCCTTAATAACCTTTTTTGCCTCCGGTATGCCCATCAGTTGACGTATCGCTTCAAAAATATCTCCTATTTCAGAATCATGCTGCTCAATTTTTCTTTCTAGCTCAGCTAATTTAAAATGAAGTTCTTTGTGTGTAGAAAAAACCTTACGAAGTCTGACAAAAGCGCGCATAATAGCGATATTAGCCTGAACAGCTTTCCTGCTATGTAATACGATAGAAAGTATGACAACCCCCTGCTCGGTGAAAGCATATGAATTAGCACGCCTTGCACCACCCCAACTTGAAATCACAATTTGTGATTTCAAGTTTTCGTATTCAGTATCTGTCAACTAAAACATAAAATCTTCCGCTCCACTGCTTCTTCAAGTATTAAATTCTTCATTTGTCCTCCTAATAGACGTAGTAGAAGACAAAATCTAACGCAAATAAAAAAGGCGCCTGGAAACCCCCTTCCAAACGCCTCATGCTTCTTGCCAACTCTACCTACTAATTAAGTGATGTGTCCCCGGATTTTTCCCGGATTTTTACTACTTGCCAACTCTACCTACTAATTAAGTGATGTGTCCCCGGATTTTTTATTTAGCGGCTGGCTTGGCTGGGATTTCGAGGGACGTGGAGGCAAGGAGCGGGCAAGGTGTCCGAGACGAAGGCGAGGACGAGCGACGCAGCCGACCCGAGCGAAGACGCGACACGCTGGGGCGCGCCGAGCGTTCCCGAGAAACCCAGACAAGACAGACGCGACCTCTAAGATGTGGAATATTTCATCATGAGGAGAGGCACCGAGCTCAAACCTATATTAAAAATCTTATGGTATCGCTCGGTGCCTTAAAGTTGCCCCATAAATAAAAAACCCCACTAATCTAATTAAAGACTAGTGGGGCAATTTTAAGGAGCACCGACCTACTCTCACATATCCTTACGAATACACTACCATCGGCCCTGAGGAGCTTAACTTCCGTATTCGGAATGGGAACGGGTGTTTCCCCCTCGGTAAAGGCACTCCAATATTTTTGTTTCACAAAAATATTGGATCCTCAGCGATACCTAAAAATCTTTTATATAGGTTTGAGCTGAGGATCTCCTTACCACCAATAACCTCAACAACTACATATCATTTAGGTAAAAACTACCAATAAACCTTGAGAAGAAAAATTTCCCTCACCTCCAACACTTTTGCCTGGAGGAAGCTCGGGATACTTTTTTGTTAGAACAAAAAAGTAAAGGCCAAGCCAATCGGCTGATTAGTACGCATTAGCTCAAATCCTTACGGATCTTACACATTGCGCCTATCGAGGTCGTAGTCTACGACCAGCCTAATGGGGATACTTATTCTTGGGAGAGGCTTAGCACTTAGATGCTTTCAGCGCTTATCCTTTCCGAACA
Organism: Candidatus Omnitrophica bacterium CG08_land_8_20_14_0_20_41_16; assembly: GCA_002774445.1. Taxonomy (GTDB): domain Bacteria; phylum Omnitrophota; class Gorgyraeia; order Gygaellales; family Profunditerraquicolaceae; genus Sherwoodlollariibacterium; species Sherwoodlollariibacterium unditelluris. Next base: position 5,693 of record PEYI01000058.1, read on the forward strand.
TAGCTACCCGGCCATTGCCCTTGGCAGGACAACCGGAACACCAGAGGTTCGTTTCTCTAGGTCCTCTCGTACTGAAGAGAACTTCCCTTCAAGTATCCTACGCCCACATCAGATAGAGACCGACAATAATGTTACATTCGCAAAATTCTTGCGAAGGATCAATCATTTCTGCTGATCTCTGCATATCGCTATGCAGTTCGGACTATATCTTCTTCTCCTTTTGGAGAGCCTGGCGTATAGTCTCTGAAGATTCTGGTAAAAATTACCAGTCTTTCCTGCTGATTGTCCCCACTGAAGAGTTGTCACCATTTAAACCCTAAACACAAAACTCTAAAATGGTATCTTCAGATACACGGGATTTTCCAGCAATTAGCCAGATTTAAAGACAGCAACGGTCATTTTACTGTCTCACGCATGTTTACCCAACTGTTACCAGTGGCATAGACTATATCTTCATCCTCTTTCGGGGAGTTGACGTTTGATAGCTATAAAAATTTCCTAGCTATCTCATGCCGCACTTTCACCCGGCCCAATTTGATGGCCAGTGTGCGCTTGTGCGCAATCAGTCGTTACGGGGGTTAATAGGCCCTTTCTATTCAGTAAATCTTCCAACTTTTTAGCGTTGTTAGTTTTCTTTTTAGAATAGTTAAGGGTAGCGTAAGAATCAACCAACTTTGCCAAGCCTAAAAATTCTTGAGGCGATGGTTTCTGATTTTCTTTTAACGCGATAAGAAGCCTTAATGCTTTGTCAACATGAACCGCTTTAAATACTACATATGACTTTACCATCCTAAGAACTTGTTTAACCCTATCATAACCGACGATGGTATAATCACTCACACCATCATTTCGGTCTCGAATATATCCATATCCGATCTGATCCTTTATCCATTTTAAACCTGCTTTATGGTTAGAATCCCGATAGAAACAAATGCTTGCTCTTATCTGGTAGCCATAGATGTAGTCTTTGCGTTCAATCAACTGAAACATTATGCTTCCATCGCCATCCAAGAAACCGGCGATATACGCCTTAGTTGATTCTTTCATCTACAACCTTCCCTCGGTATTACCCTTGCAGCGTTCGGTATCCTGCAGTGGGGCTTCACCGATATAAGTCAATTCTCTTTCCATATTACTATGGAAAAACGCAGTGTT
>PEYI01000024.1 GCA_002774445.1 Candidatus Omnitrophica bacterium CG08_land_8_20_14_0_20_41_16
GTAACAGGGGCGACAACGCCGGCAATGTGAGCAACAACTAAGTTGTTTCCGCAAGAAAAGACCCAATTCGTTGCGGTTAAGGTAACTGTGATTGATTGCTGGCTACCCTCTCCTGAAGAATCAGCGGTTGGCGTGGTAAAATAGAGCGTAAGAGGATATGTCCCATTATTAGCTAAGCCGGAAGTTAATGCGCTGGGTGTGCCGGTAATCACCGTGCCTCCGCTGTTAGTCAGCTGGAGGACAAATTGGCTATTGCCCGGAGATGGAGTAGCTGATGGTGTCCAGCTCGCGGAACCACCCACGCTTATGGTTATATCCTCGGTTCCGCCGCTATTGTCATTGGTCACCGTGTAGCTAGAGGATGTAGTCGCGGTCAAAGCAGCCTTTGTCCCTATCGCCCAGGTGCCGCTTGATACTGAAACTGAAGCCGCGGCAAAGACAACCCCTGGACAAAATGCCACCGTGCATATTACTAGACTTGTCACGAAGATAAAAACCTTCTTACTTATGCGCATTTTTTGCCTCCCCTTTATATACTCACTCCTGCCTCAAGAATTTCTTTTAGAAAGCTGGACGGTAAAACCGTATCCATCTCTTTCGGCGCATAACCCTGCGCCTCGATAGGCTGCATTATCCTTGCCGCGGCCATACCCAATACTTCCAGTCTTTCTCTTAAGTTCATCTTTTGAAAATCTGCCGAGACGATAGCCAAATCAATATCGCTGCCCTCTCTCTGGTTACCCAGGGCATAAGAACCATAGAGAATTACACGTTCAACATTAATCCCCAAAACGTTTAAAGCCTGTTTATAATCTTCTATTATTTCTTTAATCTGGGGTCTTGTTTTATACATTCTATTACCTCCAACGTCCTAACTAAATATTTCTTAGCAATCTCTTCTGGATAGCTATGAACAAGTTCCGAAAGATCTTCGGGATATCTCGTGACTACCCCTGCGTTATTGATTATACCAACAAAATCCAATAAATTATTCGATAATTTAATTTTACTGAGAGTAACCAAATAAATCAGGTCGTGCGTTTTAGGAGGAACTTTATCTGTCTCCTCGCATGCTATTGCTTTAAGCGTTTTCTCGATTGCCAAATGACACATAAAGATAACATAGACATAACGGCCTGTTTTAAACATCTGCTGAACGGTAGCCAAGTCATAATCAACCATATCTAACCAATTCTTTGTCTCTTTCTTCACGCTAACCCCCTTAGAATAACCGCTTCCCTTTAGCTGGCGCGGATGTGGAAAAAAGAATCTTTAGCTGACAGGCCAAAACAAAAATTTCCTCAGGCTTATTCTTCTTACTCTTTACCTCAATCACCGCTTGATATTTTTTATTATAAAATTCTTTCTTTTTCGGTATTTTTATATAAAGCTCTACATCTTTAGCGCTATTTGGCGGAACCAAAATTTCTTTTGTCTCCGGAAATATCCAAGCAACATCCGGAATATCCAAATAGCCCGCGCCAAGCGCAGCGGTGGTTTGCGCGCTGCGTAGGATATCTATGCTATAAGTGCAAGCAGATGCGCCTTTATTTTTTATGTTTAATTTTACTTTTTCTCGGCTGGAAGTTGACACGGCTGCCGTTTTACCAAGTGAAACATTATCCACATAAATATCACCCGGCCCCACCTCCAGCCCCGCCCCAAAAACAAGCTTAGTACAAAATACCACCACAAGTATAATTAAAAGGGGGACGTCCTGAAAGGGGACACCCTTGCCTTTTACCGCCTTAATTATTTTTTCTCTTAATCCGCTCATTTTAATCCTCCTCCTTCATTCCAAATGTAGGTGACGTTCTAACACCACCTACTACCACGGGTTCAACCTCGACATACGGCCTGATCCTGACCCAATCAAAATAAACACTGCCGGCATTAAACGCCGCCGCGTCTGATTTTAAACCGATGTAACTTTCATCAGTGCTCCCCATATCATAAAATTTTATCTGCGCCTGTTTTTCCTGCTGATCTCCACTGTATCTCTCAAAAAGAATACCCGTGGAATTGATGGTTGCCTTATACATATAATCGGTAAGTGGTTTTATAGGCTTACTTACATTTAGCTTGGCGATATTATTAATCGCGATGGTGTGTTCCGCTCCCGGATAACTTGAAGAATAAACAATTTGCTCATAAGGGAATAAAGCCTGGGCGGAAACTTTTGAACGCGCGATTACCTGAATCCCGGAGTTTTCTTCTGCCTTGGCTTTAAATTCCAAAATACCCTGCTTAGTTTTAAAATTTCGTGAAAGGACCAGGCAGTCTTTAAGCTGCAAATATCCGTCTTTAACATTATATTCTTTTTTTAACCCGGGAATTATTTCCCATTTTTTTTCATTTAAAACTCTGCCGCCAAAATCATCAAAAAATGGAAAAACTTTATTAGGATCGTCATATTTACTCGGTTCTCGGTCTTCGGTTCTCGGTCTTCGGTCTTCACTGCCGTAATACATATAAATCTTTGTCCCCTCTTTGGGGATTTGGGGAACCTTAACGTAGCAATTCGTCTTATCTTCTAAGTAATAATAAAGCGGAGTCTGGCCGTCCGCGGCAGTAAAATAAATATCATCCCTGCCGGAATTTAAATACAACGGATAATTAAACACTTCCTGACTGCCTCCGGAAATATAAATTTCTTTGTGATATTTATAATTTGCTAAATCGGGATTACGGTATAATTTTGCAACTCCTGATGAGTCTGTATAACCAATGACTATTTTATTTAAACTACTATCCGCACCAATATTTACCCTGAAACGTAATTGATTTCCCGGAATAAATCCATCCATAAGCAGTGAACCATTAATTATTTTGGTATAAGCGATGCCTCCATTGGCGCTGGCTTCTAAACTTACCTGCCCAACCGAATCCGCTGAAATTGAAATGGTTTTGATTATTCCTGTGGCAACGATTGGCGCTGATTCGATCACCGCGGGGCCGGACAAATTATATTCAAAAACAAAAGGTGGCTGCTCTGGAACCTGATTAGCTTGCGCCTGTAAATTTAACCCTGCGCCTAAAATCCCCAGAATTATACCAACAGTATATTTATTCATTTCATCCTCTTCTACTTTTTCTATTGCCTCTAGAGAAAATATACTATTTATCATAGATTATATCAATAGCCAAACTACTCGTTTTTATTGCACATTCTACTCTTTTGATAAATTTAATTTAAGACACTTATTTTTAAAAGTTAATAACATTTTCTCAGCTTCACATTGGACATTAGACATTTTAGAATGGACATTCCCCATCTTAAACCTCAACAATAACCTCCCAATGTCCACCCTTATCCGGGCCAATTCGACGAATCCTTCCTTCGTCCCTAAGTTTCTTTAAATTCCACTCAACCGAAACTGATTCCGCTCCTATTTCTCTTTTTATCTTATCCACAGTCCTCAAACCTCAAGTATTTTGTTCTCCAAAGAATATTTTATCAGATCGCTTGTCTTATGTAAATTTAACTTCTTAAGTATGCTATTTTTGTAGTTTTCCACGGTCCTACGGCTAATAAAAAGAACTTCAGCAATCTCCTTAGCGGTTTTGCCTTCCACCACCAGCCGCAAAACATCATTTTCACGCTCATTTAAAGTCGCGATTGCCGCATTTTTTTTATTCGGTTCTTTCACCGAATCCGCCAAATATTCTGAAATTGCTTCCCCCAGATAGACCTTTCCCGCGGATACCCGGCTTAAAGCTAAAATTAATTCCTCCGCTACATTTTCTTTATTTAAATAACCACTGACTCCCTGGCGTAAAGCTTTTAAAACATAAGCCCCTAGTTTATGCACTGAAATAATAATAATTTTTGTCTGCGCAGATACGCGTTTCACCCGCGAAATTATGTCCAAGCCGCTAATCTTAGGCATAGAGATATCTAAAAGTAAAATATCCGGCTTAAATTCCTCCACGCATTCCAAGGCCTCATCTCCATTTTGCGCCTCCGCACAAACTTCATATTCGGAATGCGAGGCAAGTACGCTTTTAATTCCCGCGCGGATAATATCATGATCATCAACGATTACTATTCTTATCGCCATATTTAAATTTTGGTAATCTCCCAGTGCCCGCCTTTATCTGGCCCAATTCTTCGTAGTAAATTTTCTTTCTTCATTTTATTTAAATTAAACTTGATTCCGGCATTACTTAAACCAATGGCCTTTGCAAGCTCCTCCCGTGTTATAGGGGGATTTTGACGCACTAAGTCTAATATTTTCTGGGTAGTTTTCACCACAGCCTGCTTCAAGGCATACTCGGGACTGCGATAGAAGACCGCGTTTTCCCCTTGACACATAGTAGGTACTGTGGTAAATTTGTCCTGTAAAGGAGGTTCACCGATGACAGCCGTACAAGCTAAAGCAGAAGTTTTTCTTACCGCATTCGGCGCATTACCCAGGGCCGAACAGAACGCGGTATTATTCGGCCTTATACATAACGCCCGTTTAAGGGAAGACATTATTGATCTAACCATTGCTGAAACGCGTAATTGCCAATCCTCCCGGCCGTTAAAGATTTTCTTAACCGGACTCCGCAAAGAAAAAAACTCTTGATGGATTATCGAGTCGAAATCGTCCCCAGCGCCGAACACCAATTTAGGAAACTCAACTCCTCTCTCCAAAATCGTATTACCCCAAAGCTCGTTTCGCTGAAAGTCAATCCCCGGCCTTTTGGCAGTAAAAAACTGCGCGATACTTTTTATTATCGCCTGCGTGTCGGAGATTACAGGATAATTTATGCTGTTGACGACCGAGAAAGACTTGTAAAGATTCTCGATATTGCCCATCGCCGGGAAGTGTATCGTTAATTTAAATGTGTTGTTTTCCATTTTTAACTAAATTGGAAGCGCAACCGATACGCTCATCCCTTTTCCTAAACTTGAATTTATCAACATTGAGCCGTCCAGCACTTCCACTCTCTCTTTTAAGCCCAGAAGCCCGAGGCGGAATTTATCTTCCTGCCGCCTTAAAAATTTATGCGCCGCATGGTTGTAATCAAAACCTTGGCCGTTATCGCGGTAAAATAATTCTACTGAACCGGAGTTTCTCTTTATACTTACTTCCACATTTTTCGCCTTGGCGTACTTAGCCATATTCGTAAGCAACTCCTGCGTTATGCGATAAATAAGCAGGCTGAATTCCGGAGGAAGTTCCAATAAACTTTGCGGCTTTTGGAAAATATACTCTACTCCGGTAAGATGCCGCGATTCTAAAAGCAGTGACTCTAAGCTTTCTAATAATCCCACCTCGTCTAAATCCGGCGGCCGCAGCAAAAATGAGATATTGTGGCTTTTTTCGATCAATTGTGAAGTTATCTTTTTGCATTCTTCCACTTTTGACTTTAACTCTTCGGGGCTGCTATATAATTCCTGCGAAAGGAGCCCCAGATAGATCTTCAGCGCGCTTAAGCCCTGGCCCATCTCATCGTGCACGGCATTCGATAGGCGTTTACGTTCATCCTCTTCGACATTAATCATCCGGTTAAACATATTCTGCCGGTAAAGGCGCTCTTTAATTCTGCGCCGGTAAACCGCCAAGGCAATTAAACTTCCCACAATTAGTGCCGTAGCTAAACTAATCTTTAAGAAAAAAATCGCCCGCTCTTTATCCGTCCTGGTTAAAATCATCTGTCGGGCTACTTCTTCCAGATTAGATTTACCCATCGCATTATCCAAAAATTCATCGATCTTATAAATCCGATTCTCAAAGCTCATCAACAAACCATTTACTGCTTCACTGACTTTTCCGAATTCTTCCTGATCAACCAGCTGGATAATTTTTTTCCCTAAAACAAACAGCTCATCAAAGGCCAACTGCGCCTGGTTGGCCCATTCTTTTTGCTGATTTAAATAAGCGCTTTGACGGTAAAGTTGTAACTGCTGCTTAAAACTTTCTCCGGCTGAAAAAATTTTATTAGCGCCCACGGCCATCGGCACCGCCCCCAAATACCGGGCTGATCGCCAATAAACATAGTTGCGGATACCCATGGCATAATTAGCATTTTTTATGCGCATCTCCAGGACCGCGGATTCCAAACTTAAATTATTTTTACCTAAAACTTCAATTTTACGGGTCAACCCCTGAATCTGAGATATTCCCGCTAACCCAATAACCAGCGTAAGCAAAATTAAAAAACCAAAAGCCAAAAGTAATTTCTTTTCTTTAAAATTAAGCATTCTCTCCATTGGCTTTAACAATTTACTCCTCAAGTTCCTTTACGCGCTGGACTGCTTTTTTCGTCCATTCATCATTGGGGTCGCCGCGTAATGCACGCTTATGCCAATACTTAAGCGCTTGAACAAAATCGCTCCGGTCTTCATTAAATAAAGCCAGATTAGAATAGGCCGGCGCGTAATTTGGGTCAACCGTAATTGCCTTAAGATACATTGCTTCAGCCTTCTCAAATTTAAACTCCTGCTCATAAATTATCCCTAAACTATTATAGGCGGCAGCATATTTGTTATTTAACTCCGTAGCCTTGATAAAATTACGAATTGCCTCTTCCGGATCAGAGTCTGCCTGAGCCCACAGTCCTCGTTGATAATAATCTTTAGCGGTTTCTTCTACCAAGAGCTTCTCGGATTTTCTTGCCTCTATCTTTACTGCTTTTTCTGCTGCTTTAGCTGCCTCTATCTTTGCCGCCTTATCTGTCTTTCTCTCTATTGTTTCTTTGGCGGCTAGCTCAATTGCTTGCTTTGCTGCCTGCTCTTGCTTCATCTTTTCAGGATTGAGCAATCCTTCATCTATAATATTGTCTCTAATTACCTTTTGCTGTAAATTCTCCGGCAAATGCTCCATAGGGATAATCTTGGTAATTTCGGCTCCGCGCAAACCCACATCCCCTGACGATAAATGCGGGGTAAGAAAGATAATTACTTCGGTCCTCGTTTTCGACTTCGAACGGTAACTAAAAAATGCGCCTAAAAATGGAATCTTAGATAACACCGGCCAACCTTTGACCGTATCCGTATCTTCGATCTTAGTCATTCCGGCAATCATAATCATCATCCCGTCTTTAATTTTTACCACGGTTTCCGACTGCGAAGTCTGCACTATCGGAATCCGGCTGCCCAAAGCAGTTGTAATCGTTTCTTTAACTGAGCTGACCTCGGGTTTAATTTTCATCGTGATAAAACCATCCGCACCAATCTTAGGAACAATCTTTAATTTTACACCAACATCAATAAACTCAACCGTTTCAGAAGTTACGGTAGTAGAGGTGGCCTGGCTTTGGGTCTGGGTAATATAAGCCTCGCGAACACCAACCATCACATTGGCCTCTTCATTATTCACTACCGCAATTCTGGGCTGAGAAATAACATTAGTTTTACCATAAGTACTTAAAAATTTTAAAATTGCCGAATAATTTTCGGTGGCCAAAGTCCCGACTTTAATTTGTGAATAAGCAGCAGTAAGCGCGGCGGCAGGGTAAGATCCGGCAAACGCCAGCCCATCCGCAACCGCCGAATCAAAAACCTTTTGCCAGTCAATACCCCGTTCAAATGCATCACTTAAGGTCAGCTCCACAATATCCACTTCCACATAAACCTGACGCGATGCCTCATCTAACTCCCGGACTAACATATTCATTTTCTGCATCTTGTCCGGCAAATCCGAGATGATCGCTTTTCCACTGCGCTCATCAATAATTACCTCACCGGTTCCCGGGGTAATCGCCGCGCCAAATTGCGTTTTAGCGTCGGCCGGTTTAATATAATTCAAATCATAAATTGTTGTGGTTAATGGCCGGTCTAAATCTTGAATCGTTTTGTTTAATAACTCCAGCTTTTCCGGAATATCGATTAAAATTATTGTGCCGCTGGCTTCATCCACCACAATTTTTCCCACATCGGATTTTAATTGGGCTAAAGCGGCAAAAATCACCGCGGGCTTGGCATATGCTAACTTCACGGTCTGGATTTTTCTTTGATCGACATAATCCCGGCCAAAAGTTTTCCGGTATTCTGCTTCACTCATCACATAATAAACATTATCTTTACGATTTAAGGCCAGCCCCTGGGTTAAAAGAATGATATCCAGCACATCATTAAAAGCAACATTACTCAAATATACAGTAATCCTGCCGGTAACCTCCTTACTCGGGACAATCGTCTTACCGGTCTTTAAAGAAACAATCCGCAATAACTCTACGATTTCGACATTTTTTAAATCTAAAGAGATCTTATCATTAGCACTTTCCTGAACCTGCTGAACCTGAACCTGCTGATTTTCCTGCGCGCAACCGGTTTTTGCTCCGAGCGGGCTGATTAAAACCACCGCAACTATAAATAGGGACAGCGGCCATTTTTTCAAGAACCTTTGGATTCGTAAAAAATGGCCGCTGTCCCTATTATTCCTATTATTCCTATTATTTTCATTTACTCTCATTATCTACCTCACGGCCGATATTACTTGCTCCGGTTATAATTGTCGGGGTGATAAATATAACCAATTCCGTTTTTTTGTTTTCTTTGGTTTTATTGCCGAACAAATGCCTTAAGATTGGCATGCGCGATAATTTCGGCAGCCCGCTGCTGTTATTGGTATCTTCTTGTTTAAATAAACCGGCAATAATCAAAGTGCGGCCATCCTTCACTTTGACTACCGTCTCAGATTGCGAAGTCTGCACAATCGGGACCACTGTTCCGGCAGTAGTAGTTAAAGTGCTTTGTACTGAACTGATCTCCGGTTTAATTTTCATCGTGATAAAGCCATCGGCACCGATTGTCGGCACGACCACTAATTTTAAACCGACATCGATAAACTGCACACTTTCCGCGGTGACCGTAGTTGACTCACCCTGGCTCTGAGTAGAGGTGACATAGGCTTCCCGGGTACCGACCAAAATTTTAGCTTCCTCTTTATTTACCACTGCAATTCTTGGCCGGGTAAGCACCTTCGTATTCCCATATTCATTTAACATATTTATAACAATATTATAACCATTACCGGCAAGTGTCCCTACGCTGATTTTTCCATAACTGGAGAGTGCCGGAGTGACCGGAAACTTTGCCACAAAATCTAGATTATCCATATTCACGGATTTAAAAATTTTATCCCAATCAATCCCGCTTTGAAATTTATCATCAATCGTAACTTCTAAAATCTCACCGCTAATTAATACCTGCCGGCTTTGCTCATCAAACTCACTCATCAATTTCTTAATCCGCGCCAAGCGCTGGGGCAGGTCATAAACCATTACTTTCGAACTACGCTCGTCTAAAATAATCTGTCCGACTCCCGGAGTAATTAAATCATTTAAGAAGCTTTTAATATCCGCGAAGCGCGCGTAATTAACATCAAAAACTACCGTTTCCAAAGGCTGATCTAATCCTTTAATCGTCTCGGCAATCGCGGAAACCGATTGCGGGGTATCAATAATAATAATTGTTCCGGTTGACTCATCGGAAATTATTTTTCCCAAATCCGTTTTTAATAAATTGATCACATTCAAAACATTGGCCGGCTTAGCATAAGCTAATTTAAAAGTGCGCGTTTCTTTATGCTCAGAATATTTTTTCCCATAGAGCTTCTCATATTCAACTGCGGTCATTACTTTAACCACATTACCTTTACGTTCGTAAGCTAAATCCTGCATAGTTATAATTACATCTAGGGCATCAGCAAAACTTAAATTATCTATAAATACAGTAACCCGGCCCTTAATTTCCGGGGAAGTAGTAATCGTAATCCCGCTTTTAGTTGAGAGCACTTTAAAAAGTTCATTGATATCCACCCCTTTAAGATCCAAAGAAATTTTATCGCTAAATTCGGTATTCCGGGTATTCCCGGCTTCGGGAGGTAAAACTCCCTGCGCAGAAGCGCGCACCGGCTCATCCGATAAAGCCGGGTGCTGCGCAAAATTTGCCTGCTCTGAATTTAGCGGTTGAGAATCCTTATTTGCCTGCTGAGAATTTTGCGCAAAAATTGATTTTGTCATTAGCAACATAACTAATGCCCCGAGAAAAAAATACCTGATGCATCTCATCTTAGTTCGTATTCCCGAGTGCCCGAACCTAAGTTAACTTCTAAAATCGTGGAATTGCGCGAAATCTCCTTAATTTTAAACTGCTCATTAAGAGACTCGCCCTTCTTTAAGGTATAGGTCCGTGAATCTTTGGCATTTTCAATCATTACTTCCGGATTCCGCGACCAAATAATCCCCACTAACTTAAAATCTTTAAGCTCCTTCAAAACATCGGCACTATCTTGTGCCGTAATGCTGCCAACCTTAAGATTAGCCGGTAGAAAAAAATCCCTTCTTAAGCTTTCTGTGCCAATATTTTTACGCATTAATCCCTGCGCTTCACCCGCGGAAATAAATTTTTCAATTGCCGCTGAATCAGCCGGAATAAAATATGCGGCATTAGATTTAGAGATTGCCGAAGCGCTAAATAAAGTATAAATAAAAATTAAAGTTAAAAAAAATCCCAAACCGATTAAGGCAGTATTTATTTTAGCGAGATTAAACTTTAAATCTTTAAAAATACTCTTTAAACCAGCTAAATTAAATTTCATCCCCATCGGATGACCCACCGCTTGCCCAAGCGGTTTCTTAGCCCCGGGAATATTTACCTGGGCTCTGCGGGATTCATTTGTTCCTTCGATAATCTTAAGTAATCTTTCGTCCGAAGTTTGCTTATCCATTAAACTACGCTGCGGGCAATTAAATCCCGGATCAGCGCGCCATCAACCACTGTTTTATTGCTCGTAACCAGATTCCTTAAAGCATTATGACAAATTAGATTAATCCTGCGGGGATAGCCCTGGCTGTAACGCTGGATTTCGCTAACTGCTTCATCGGTAAAGAGTTTTAACTCTGTATTAAAACCAGATTGATGTAAACGAAAATTAATTAGCTCTCTGCTCTCCGGCTCATCCAAAGGATTAATGACATATTTAAGCACAATCCGGTCAAAGAAATTCTTAATCTCTTTAATTTTTGGTAAAAGCTCCATCTGCGAAAAAAGCACTAACTGCAGTAATTTATAATCATTAGTTTCATAATTTAATAAAACCCTCAAGACCTCTAATGATTCCCCATTTAGTTTTTGTGCCTCATCGATGACTAAAACTACAGTTTTATTCTCCTCTATACCTTTTTGATAAAGATGTTTTTTAATTACCTCTTTATAATCCAAAATATTGGGAGTGCCGGCAATCTGATCCTGTAAATTAAACGTACGCACTAATGATTCTAAAAATAAATCCTCACTTTGAGCTGTAGGATCTAAAATCATATAAAATAATATATCCGAGCGCTCCTTGAACATTTGAAAAAGCTTGCGCGAAAGAGTAGTTTTACCTACCCCGACATCCCCTAAAATGACGCTTAAGCCCCGGCGCAGACGAATCTCGACCAATAAACGGATCAACGCCGCCTTATGTTCGTTAGATTCAAAGAAAAACTCCGGATCCGGACTATTGGAAAATGGCTCTTTAATTAAACCTAAGGTTGAAAAATAACTCATTTAACCTTTCCTTAGCAAATCACAGATTAATTTTAAGGAATACCCTTGACTTTTAAGTTTAGTGACCTTCTTTAAACAAGCACTTACCTGACGGGCATTATAAAGCCGATTGTTGGCATTTCTCTTCTTAACCATCAGCAGGCCCAGATTAGTATAATAGTTAACTGTTTGATAAGAGATGCTGTGAATTTTACTAATTTCAGCCGGTGAAATTAACGTTTTGGCCATAATTGATCCCTCCAGTGCAGTGTTTACTAAAAGGCATATAGCAGATTATAGTAAGTGCTATCATGCTGTATGAAATGATATAATAAACTATACTTTTTGTCAAGTACTATTTTACTTTTTTTAGGGTTTTTCCCGACGGGCAGGCATTTGTGTAATAAGTTGTCATCCCCGCCCTCGATTAAAACATTCGAGGGCAAGCTCTAGCAGGGATCACGTATCTTAAGTATTTGCAATAGGTTTTGCTCCAGATAGAATAGGGACAAGGTGCAGGTAAAGCATATTCAAACCTTTTAAGGTTAAGTTCTTATCTATTTTATCAATCCGCCGGCAATACTTAGAGATTAAGTTGATGTTTCCTCCTGTTGCGGCTGCTACGGAAGTTTGGCCTACCGCTTTTCTTATCCGCATAATCAGTTCATCGGTAAGGCTGCTAAACCCATAAATTATTCCGCTAAGCATACTATTCTTAGTATCTTTCCCGATAAAATCATTGGGTCTTTCTAATTTTATTCTAGGCAAAAGCGCGGTGCGTTGATTTAACGCCTCAAGGGACATGCTTAAGCCAGGCAGAATCATTCCCCCTAAGTACTCTCCTTTTTTTGATATCACATCAAAGGTAATCGCTGTCCCAAAATCAATGGCGATTAAAGGCGTGCCGTAAAGTTTAGAAGCTGTATAGGCATTAACCAAACGGTCCTGACCGGCTTGTTTAGGATCGCGGTATAGGTTTTTTATCGGCACTATTATATCTTTACCTATAATATAAGGTTTTCTGCCGGATAAAGTTTTTAAGTTTTGGCTTAAAAGTCCGGTTCGTTTTGGCACAACGCTGCAGATTATAGCATCGTTGGGTACTATTTTGCCTAATTTGGCCTTGAGTTTATTCAAGGTATATTGTTGGGTGGGGATGTTAAAGGTGCGGATTATTCGGCTTCCTCGGGACAAACCAAAACTGATATTGGTATTGCCTATGTCTATAGCTAATAGCATAACTCTATAAGGCTCCCTTAAGAAACCTCTAAACTCATATCAATTGCTTTTACTGAATTAGTCAACGCGCCTATAGATATAATATCTACTCCGGTTGAAGCGATTTTTCTTACCGTATTAGAATCCACTCCGCCGCTTGCCTCTAATTTAGTGGGCGGATGGTGGCTCTTAAACTCAGTATTATTTCTTATCTTAACCGCCTCTTTTATATCTTCAAAGCTCATATTATCCAGCATAATTACATCAGGTTTAAAATGCAGGGCATGCCTGAATTCATCCAAGTTTTGCACCTCTATCTCAATTTTAAAACCTTTAGGCACACTGGGTAATTTTTCATAGCCTTCAGTAACCTTTATATGATTATCCTTAATCAGGATCATTTCATCAAGGCCCATACGATGATTATGTCCTCCCCCTACGCGTACTGCATATTTCTGCAAATCTCTTAGTCCAGGGAGAGTTTTACGGGTATCGGTAATCTTAGCCGCGTACGGTTCAATATGCTCTACATACTCCCGGGTTGTGCTAGCTATTCCCGAAAGCATGCTTAAAAGATTAAGCGCCACTCTTTCCGAACTTAAAATACTGGCAGCTTGTCCGGAAATTCTGGCGATAGCCTTGCCGGCCTTGATTACCTGCCCTTCCTTGGTTAATGGTTTGAATTTAACTGCGCTGTCAGTAATCTTAAATACCTTTTCCGCCGCTTGTATTCCGCAAACTACGCAGCTTTCTTTTGCTATAATATTCGCTTCTATCTTCTTATCTTTAGGTATGGTTAATTGCGTGGTTATATCGCCGCGGCCGATATCTTCAATTAAGGCGTGGCGCACGATATAATCTAATTTTTCTTGGTTAAGTTCTGGTTTTGCTTCAGAAAGAAAATATTTACTTAAGCCCATTTTTCACCCCTTTTAGTTTTTCAATTTCGCCGCTTAAAGCATTCAGTTTCTCTTTTTCTCCTTCTACTATTTTCTCCGGAGCTCTTTTTATGAAGTCTTTGTTTACCAACATGGCCTTTTTTGCCTTTATATCTGTTTGGGCCTTATGGATTTTATCTTCTATTTTTTCTCTCTGTTTTTCTATGTCAATTACACCTTTAAGCGGAATCACCAGATGCATGCCTTTTAAGATATTTACAAATTCGCCGGAAGACTGCCGATATTCTTCTGCTATAATTAAGCCTTCCAATCGGGCAAGGTTCTTTATGCAGGCCGAGTTAGATTCTAATAATAACTTAGTATTTTTATTTGATACAAAAATTTTAACGGCGATATTCTGAGTCTGGGAAAGTATATCTAACTCTCTACGCATATTTCTTATGGTAGTAATGACTTCAAATACCTCTGCCATATCCGCCTCTGTTTTTTTATCAATAATCTCGTTCTGTATATGCGGCCAGGGCTGAATCATAATACTAGTTCGCAAGTTCGCAAGTTCGCAAGTTCGCAAGCTAAGCCCCTGCCAGATCTCCTCGGTAATAAAAGGCATAAAAGGATGAATTACTCTTAAGAATTTCTCCAAAACTTTATACATTACTACCTGTGTATTTCTGTACTCTGTACTCTGTACTCTGTTAACTAGAACTGGCTTAACCAGTTCTAAATACCAATCGCAGAATTCATGCCAGAAGAAACTATATAAGGTATTTGCCGCTTCATTAAACTGATAGTTGTTTAAATATTTTTCAACCTCTCCTACGGACGAATAAAATCTGCTTAATATCCAACGGTTAACCAGATTTTCAGCCGTAGGCTGATCCGCCTTCGGCGGAAATTCCTTGATATCTAAATTCATTAGAATAAACCTGGAAGCGTTCCAAATCTTATTGGCAAAATTCCTCCCCTGCTCGAACCTGTCTTTAGAGAGAAAAACATCCTGTCCTTGCGCGGTAATAGATATCAGGCTAAAACGCAGCGCGTCTGTTCCGTATTCGCTGATAATCTCCAGCGGGTCAATACTGTTACCTAGGGATTTAGACATTTTTTTACCTTGGGCATCACGCACTGTCCCATGGATATATACATCTTTAAAAGGTATATTCTTTTGAAATTCTAATCCGGCCATAATCATGCGCGCAACCCAAAAGAAAATAATTTCTGGGGCAGTGACGAGAACGGAAGTGGGATAGAAATAGTCTAAGTCGGTTTTCAGTTTTCGGTTTTCAGTTTTCAGATTATTTTTATCTGACAGCTGACAACTGGCAGCTGACGACTGATTCGGCCAGCCAAATGTGGCAAATGGCCATAGCCAAGAGGAAAACCAAGTATCCAGGACATCCTCATCTTGGTAAATATCGGTTGAACCACATTTAGGACATTTCTCAGGTTTTGTCCTTGAAACAATGATATTTTCTTGCTTATGGCTTATGGCTAATGGCTTATTGTCTTTTTGCGATATGCTATTTGCCATATGCGATATGCAATTCCTACAGTAGTACACCGGCAAACGATGCCCCCACCAGATCTGGCGCGAAATGCACCAATCCTGTATATTTTCCATCCAGTTTAGATATACCTTAGTCCACCGCCGCGGATAAAATTTAATCTTGCCTTTCTTTACAACTTCAATTGCCGGTTTAGCAAGCGGCTTCATCTTCACAAACCACTGCTTGGATAAATATGGCTCAATTATCGTATGACAACGATAACAGTGCCCGGCAGATAATTCATGGGGTTCTATTTTTTGGAGCAACCCCTGCTTTTTAAGGTCTTCTATTATAACTTCTCTTGCCTTAAACCTATCCATGCCTTGATATTTACCAGCGGCCTCATTCATCCGGGCATCAGGACGCATTACATTTATAAACTCCAGATTATGTTTTTTGCCTAAACAATAATCGTTGGGATCATGGCTGGGAGTGACCTTAACCGCTCCGGTGCCGAATTTCATATCCACCATACTATCCGCAATTATCTTTATTTCTCTATTGACTAAAGGTAAAATTAATGTTTTGCCAATAAATTTCTTATATCTTTTATCTTTAGGGTTAACCGCAACCGCGGTATCCCCTAGCATAGTCTCCGGCCGGGTAGTCGCGACTACAATATAGTTCGCGGGTTCGCGGGCCGCCGCCGTGTGGCGGGGTGCCGCCAAAGGCGGCATTCGCGGGTTCGCGGGTTTAAACTGGCCAACATCTTTTAGTGGATACTTAATATAATATAAACTACCCTGCAATACCTGATGCGCTGCTTCTTCATCAGAAAGTGCAGTCTGACAGCGCGGGCACCAATTAATAATGTAACTGCCTTGGTAGATTAATCCTTTTTCATAAAGCAGAACAAAGGCCTCAATGACACTCTTAGAATATTCGTCATCCATAGTAAAGCGTAAACGGGGCCAATCGCAGGAAGCACCTAATTTTTTAAGCTGATGGATTATGGTTGAACCGTATTGTTCTTTCCATTGCCAGACGCATTCAATAAATTTTTCCCGGCCCAGGTCTTGGCGTTTAAGCCCTTCTTTAGCAATAGATTTTTCTACTACATTCTGCGTGGCAATCCCCGCGTGGTCAGTCCCGGGCATCCAAAGTGCCTCTTCGCCTTTCATACGGTGGTAGCGGATAAGAATATCCTGGATAGTATTATTTAAGGCATGGCCCATATGTAAAATTCCGGTTACATTAGGCGGTGGAATGACTATTGTGAAGGGTTTTTTATTAGGGTCGGGTTTGGCAATAAAGAAATTATTTTCTTCCCAAAACTTATACCACTTTTCTTCCGTGTCTTTAGGGCTATATTGCTTAGGAATTTCATCTATCATTTGTTGATGCCTCAGTTACTTTGTCTTTTAGAAGTTTGTATTCAACGCTATCTGCCAATGCCTGCCAGCTCGCCTCAATAATATTTTCCGAGACCCCGATAGTGTTCCATGAATCTTTTTCGTCCTGAGATTGGATTAAAACCCTTACTCTGGCCGCGGTCCCTGCCTTTTCATCTAATACGCGCACTTTAAAGTCTGAAAGATGCATTTTGGAGAGCGTAGGATAAAACTCTTTTAGGGCCTTGCGCAGGGCGTTATCTAACGCATTAATCGGGCCATCTCCCATAGCCACGGTATGTTCTTTTTGCCCCTTTACCCTTAATTTAATGATCGCCTCAGAGGTAATTTTATTACTTACCCCTTTTTCAATAATTACGCGAAAACCTTCAAGCTCAAAAAACTTCTTATATTTCTTTAGCGCGCGCTTCATTAGGATCTCAAAAGAGGCCTCGGCTGCTTCAAAATGATAACCCTGATGCTCTAACTTTTGCACTAATTGCATGATTTTCTTAGTTTTGGGGTCGTCCTTATCTAAACCTAAGGCTAAATCTTTAGCGCGGATAAGGACACTGGTTTTACCTCCTAATTCAGAGACTAAGATTCTACGGTTATTGCCGACTAAAGCCGGCTCAATATGTTCATAAGTTTTGCAATTTTTCATGATTGCATTAATATGCATTCCGCCTTTATGCGCGAAGCTGGACGCGCCCACATATGGCTGGTCGCTCCTCTGCTTCATATTGCTGATTTCGCTGACATAATGCGATAGATGAGTAATTTTTTTTAGATTTTCATCTGTAATACAATCAAAACCCATCTTCAATTTCAAATTAGCGATAATTGGGATTAGGTCCGCGTTACCGCAGCGCTCGCCGATTCCGTTAATTGTCCCCTGCACTATATCTACTCCGGCTTCAACCGCAGCCAGAGAATTAGCTATGGCCATGCCGGCGTCATTATGGCAATGAATACCTAAACTAACCTTGATTTTATCCTTGACTTCAAATACAATTTTCGATATTTCAGAGGTAAGCGTGCCTCCGTTAGTGTCGCATAGGCAGATTGCTTTTGCCCCTGAATCTTGCGCGGCGATTAAGGAATTTACCGCGTATTCAGAATTAGATTTATAAGCATCAAAAAAATGTTCGGCATCATAAAATACGGTTAAGCCGCAAGAAGTGATAAAACTTATCGTATCCTTAATCATATTAATATTTTCATCTAAGCTAACCCTTAAAACATCAGTTACGTGCAGGTTCCAGGTCTTGCCGACAATAGTTATAATTTTAGCGCCGGATTTAATAAGCGATTTAATATTGGAGTCGTTAGCGGCTTCTATTTTTGGCCTGCGAGTCATGCTAAATGCGGCAAGCTGTGAATTTTTAAGCCGTATTTTTGCCATCTTAAGGAAAAATTCCCTATCTTTAGGATTAGCGCCCGGCCATCCACCCTCAATATAGTGTATCCCTAACATATCCAACTCGCTTGCAATACGTATCTTGTCCATTACCGAATAGGAGATGCCTTCGCCTTGCGCGCCGTCGCGTAATGTCGTATCATATATCTTTATCTGCCTCGGGGACGCTCCCCAAAGGGACACTCCCCGATAACTTTTATTATTTTTCTTAGCCATTTTTACCTTTCTGGTATATTCTTCATTAATCTATTCGCACCCCCGCGGCGCGATTGGATGTCTTATTTAGCCAATCCGAAGCTATCGTGCAGCGCACGAACCGCAACCTCGGCAAACTTTTTCTGCACTATACAAGAAATACTGATGTTTGAAGTTGAAATCATTCCAATGTTTATTTTATTCTTGGCTAAGACACCGAACATTTTAGCGGCAACCCCAGGGTGCGATTTCATCCCTACCCCTACTATAGAAACACGCGCTATGTCAGTATCTACTAATATTTCTCCCGCGCCTATATTACGCGCGGCCTTCTTGATTACTTTTAATGCCTTTTTGGCCTCAGTTTTGTTTACGGTAAAAGATATATCTGTTGAACGCAGGTGGCTTACATTCTGCACGATCATATCTACACTCACGCCTTTAGCCGCCAGTTCATTAAAAATCTTAGCGGCTATTCCCGGACGGTCAGGGACATTAGAGACGGTAATTTTTGATTCTCCTTTATTTAATGTTACAGCCGAAACAACAACCTCTTCCATATTTTTAACCTCCTTAATAATCCATGTCCCGGAATCTTTTTCAAAGCTTGAGCGCACATGTATAGGAACGTCAAATTTCTTGGCTACTTCAATGGAACGCGCCTGCATTACCTGGGCGCCCAAAGAGGCCATCTCCAACATTTCATCGTAGGTAATCAAACCTATTTTCTTCGCTTTTGGTTCAATCTTGGGGTCAGTAGTATAAATTCCTTTAACGTCCGTATAGATTTCGCATTCATCAGCTTTTAATTCTTTAGCTAAGGCAACCGCGGTTAAATCTGAGCCTCCGCGGCCTAGCGTTGTAATATCCTGGTCTAAGGTTACTCCCTGAAAGCCCGCGACGATGACAATCTTATTTGCCTTAAGCGCTTCCTTAATTTTATCCGTATTGATTCTAATAATTCGCGCCCGGGTGTGGGCTGAATCAGTAATGATGCCGACTTGAGCGCCGGTAAATGATATCGCCTCGTATCCTAATTTATGAATTGCCATAGCCAAGAGGGCTACGGATATTTGCTCCCCGGTTGATAAAAGCATATCCATTTCGCGCTCTGAGGGATTAGTATTTATTTTATTCGCCAATTCAATTAATTTATCGGTAGTATTTCCTAACGCAGAAACTACTACTACAATGCTTGCGCCTTTTTTCTTGCAGCCGGCTATCCTAGAAGCTGCATTTTGTATGCGTAGAACATTAGCCACGGATGAACCGCCGAATTTCTGAACGATTAACTTTTTACCCATGTTTTTTTCTCTCTAATATTTTAGTTATGGTATCAAAAGACATAAAACCGGCTAATGAGAGTAAAATTATGCTAATAACAAAAAGCAATATGTCCTTCTGTTTGGCATACTGCATCGCTTGAAAAACAAGCGCGCCTACCGCTGTAACTAACATAAAGAATGCCGGTCCTAGGACTATTTTTGCCGGTTTATTTTTAGCGATAAGCCAAGAGCCTAAAACAAACAAAGCCAGCGCCGCGACTAACTGATTAGAGGCGCCGAATGCCGGCCAAATCCTATTCCATTGCCCGCTTAAGGCCAAGGCCAAAGATAAAGATACAATAATTAAGGTAGAGAGATACCTGTTTTTTATACCAAAGAGCTCTTCGGTAAGATACCTCGATATTCTTGTAGCTGTATCTAAAGTTGTAAGTATGAATGCATTCAGTATGGTTACAGCGATAAACGGGCCATAATCGCCCAATACATCCTTAGTTATTAACCCAAAACCCCTGCTAAAAATTCCTATGGGCCCTGCGTTCTTTAACTCTGATGTAAAATTATCCCCCGGTTTAAAAATAATAGCTATCGCTATGATTACCAATACCGCAAGCACCCCCTCGGTGAGCATCCCGCCATAACTAATTCTTTTGGCGTGGCCTTCATTAGCGATTTGCCTGGAAGTAGTTCCGCTGGCTATTAAAGAATGAAATCCTGAGACCGCTCCGCAGGCAACCGTAACAAAAAGCATAGGCCATAGATAATTATCTCCTGCTGTCCACTTAATATAGTATGGCATAGTTATCGTTGGCCGGCTGATTACTAACCCTAAATATCCTACGCCAATACCAAAGAACAAAAGAAAACTAGAGAGGTAATCCCGTGGCTGCAACAGTATATTTACCGGCACGATAGAGGCAATATAACAATATGCCAAGAGGATTATCAGCCAAAGGACAATACTTAAATTTATGGGTATACTCATTCCGGCCAATATTAACCCTAATAAAGAAACTAAGCCAAATATAGTAGCAATTACGTTATTAACCCTTAACGCATAAAGAAAATACCCTACGAGAAGAGCTACTGGTATAAGGCCTAAAGAAGGCAGGCATATTTTCGGTTCCTTTACAAAGGTATCCGCGCAGAGATAGGCAAATACGGAAATTACTAAAATCAGGGTGAACCAAACAAACAAGGAAAATATTACTTTCGCTCTTTTTGATATTACCGCGCCCGCGATATCGGCGATAGAATTGCCGCCTTCTCTTACTGAGATTATCAAAGAGCCAAAATCGTGCACTCCTCCAATAAAGACCGAGCCTATGATTACCCAAAGCAATGCCGGAAGCCAACCCCAGAGCATTACCGCGATTACCGGCCCGATAATCGGGCCCGCTCCGGCAATAGAGGAAAAATGATGCCCGAATAAAACTAACCAATTTCTCGCCGGGATATAATCTACGTGGTCAGATTTGGTATATGCCGGGGTAGGCCTTTTAGGGTCAATCTGCCAAAGTGTTTCTAATTTCTTGGCATAAAACCTGTATGCCCAGAAAAAACTCACAAATGCTATAGTAACAATAATAAGGGAATTCATAAAAACGCAGCAAACATTTATTATTCTCCTGGTATAATCTTCAGGTATAATTATGGATTATACCTGAAGC
>PEYI01000038.1 GCA_002774445.1 Candidatus Omnitrophica bacterium CG08_land_8_20_14_0_20_41_16
CCTAAGGGGGGAAGCAAAATTTCTAACGGGGGAAAATGCTAAGGACGCATACCTGCGGAGAACTAAGTATAAAAGATGTTGATAAAGAAGTAACCCTTTGCGGATGGGTCGCGAGGAGGCGCGACCATGGCAAGCTTATTTTTATTGATATCCGGGATAGATACGGCGTTACTCAAGGAGTATTCATTCCTAAGGAATGCCCTGCTGATATCTATAAAAAAGCGGAGCAATTAAGAAGTGAATTTGTGGTAAAACTAAAGGGCAAGGTAAACAAACGCCCGGCCGGCACAGTAAACTCTAAGCTTTCTACGGGAGAAATTGAAATTCTTGTTAATTCCCTTGAAATATTAAATCCGAGCCTTAATCCGCCGTTTGAAATAACGGAAGATTTAAAGATATCGGAAGAGGTGCGCTTTAAATACCGCTACCTTGATTTAAGAAGAATCAAGGTATTCAATAACCTGCTATTAAGAAACAACTTATATAAAATTATCCGAAATTATCTGGAAGCGCAGAATTTCATTGAATGCGAAACCCCTATACTTACTAAATCTACACCCGAGGGCGCGCGCGACTATCTTGTGCCGTCAAGATTAAACCCCGGACAATTTTACGCCCTGCCGCAATCGCCGCAGTTGTTTAAGCAGATACTTATGGTTTCTGGCATTGAAAAGTACTATCAGATTGCCAAGTGTTTCCGGGATGAAGATTTAAGGGCTGACCGTCAGCCGGAATTTACCCAGCTAGACTTAGAGATGTCTTTTATAGATGAAGAGGATATATATTTCCTGATAGAAGCGCTTATGTTTAGGATATTTAAAGAATTGAAAGGTATGGAATTAAAAATCCCTTTCCCGCGCATTACCTTTGCGAAGGCTAAGAATAAATATAACACCGATAAGCCAGATATGCGCCGTGATTTAAATACCGAGTTTGCTTTTGCCTGGGTTGTGGATTTCCCGCTTTTTAACTATAACGAAGAGGAAAAACGCTGGGAAAGCGAACATCATCCATTTACTGCTGTGGCGCAAGCAGACTTAAATGAATTAGAAAGCGCCCCGGGTAAAGTAAAATCCCGCTCTTATGATTTAGTCTTAAACGGCATAGAATTAGGCTCAGGCTCAATAAGAATACATGACCAAAATTTGCAGAAAAAAATATTTAAAATTATCGGCATAAGCCAAGAAGAGGCACAAAACCGCTTTGGGTTCCTCCTCGAAGCATTTCAGTTTGGCGCCCCGCCTCACGGAGGTTTTGCCTTTGGCATAGACAGACTGTTAACAATTTTAGCAGGAGAATCAAGCATCAGGGAGGTTATAACTTTCCCCAAAACGAGCGCGGGCATTTGTCCGTTGACTAACGCGCCTTCAGGCGTAGATGAAAAACAATTGAGAGAATTAAATTTAACCGTTAAGAGATCCCGCCCAAAAGCGGCGGGTTAATTAAGGAGGGAGAAGAAATGAGAAAAATAGCGTTGTTGCTTTTAGGGTCAGTTTTTGCCTTATCAGGTTGCATCGCCCGCACCTATCCTCTAACCCGGGATAGAATTGACCAAGACATGACTATGGGAAACCGGGGTTTTCTTATGGGTAAAGCCTCTGGTGAAGAAAAGGCGAGGAAAGATACCCGCACTGTCCGCGTTTTTGAAATTGAATTCGGCCCATTCCACAAAGTTAAAAATAAAGCGGTAATCACCACAACTCCCGCGCAAAATACTCAAATTGCCCCGGAGGCTAATTACGCGCCTAAAAGTTCAACGTTAGAATCCGCGATAGACAATCAAAACTTTCAAAAATATACCGTAGAAAAAAACGATACCTTGCAGAAAATATCACAAAAATTCTATGGCACCACTAAAAAATGGATGAGGATCTACGAAGCAAACAAGGATGTTTTAAAAACCCCGGATAGGGTTTATCCCGGTCAAGTATTAAACATTCCTAAGGAAGAAATAAAGGCATCAGTCGAAGCCTTAAAAGAGCCTAAGGAAAACTTAAAATAATATTGGATAAGATAATAAAGCTTAAAAGCCATGGAGAGGCGCAGGCCCTTTGTGGGACGCAGGACGCCAATATTCGGCTTATTGAAAAAGAGTTTAAGGTAAAACTTACCCTGCGCAATGAACATCTTAAGGTCAGCGGAACTACTCATAACATTAAAAAAGCCAGCGGCCTTATCGATTACTTATTAAATGCCGAGCGCTCAGAGCAAGAGGGGATAGGCGCAACTAACATTTCAAACGGTAAACAGATTAGGCCTAAAACTAACGGCCAACGCGAATATGTTGAAGCGATAAGAGACTACGATATTGTCTTCGGCATAGGGCCCGCGGGCACAGGCAAGACATACCTTGCTATGGCTTCCGCGGTAGAAGCCTTAAAAAAACAGGAGATACGCAGGATTATCCTTACCCGTCCGGCAATTGAAGCAGGAGAATCATTAGGATTCTTGCCCGGGGATATAAACGCAAAAATTTCCCCTTATCTAAGGCCTCTCTACGACGCCATCTACGACATGATGGATGCGGAACGGATTGAAAAATATATAGAAACCGGAATTATTGAAGTTGCCCCTCTCGCCTATATGAGAGGGAGAACCTTAAACGACGCCTTTATTATTCTAGACGAAGCCCAGAACTGCACCGCCGAACAGATGAAAATGTTCCTGACCCGTTTAGGCTTTGACTCCAAAACGGTAATTACCGGGGATATGACCCAGAGCGATCTGCCGCAGGAAAAACCCACCGGGCTTTTACAGGCCCAGGATATATTAAAAGGAATTAAAGAGATAAAATTTATATATCTTAGCGGATCCGATGTAGTCAGGCACGCTTTGGTACAAAGAATTATTGAGGCATATGATAAAACCATTAAAAAAGATTGAGATAAAAGTTATTTTTCTAGGCCTATTGCCTTTTATTTTTAGCGCATTTGCCGGTATCGACTTAATTACCCCATTGTTCTTAGTATGCCTGTATTTATACGCCCAAGCAAGGCGCCTCTTCATAAAAAACTGTAATCTTCCTAATCTGGCACTATCATTTTTGATTATCTTTGTCAGTAGTTATTTCATTTGCGGCAATAGGATGCCTTTATATTACATTCCCTTTTCGGTAATACCGATGCTCTTAATGCTCCTTTTTGGCAGCCTTGAAATATCTTTATTAATCGCATTAGGCGCTGGCATATCCGTGGCTTTGGCTATGGCTTTGGCCAAAGGAGGCCAAACCATGACCTTGTGGTCAATCGGAAACCAAACCACGGCCTTCCGGCCTGCAGCTGCGGTTAGCCGATACCCCTTACAACTGTTACTCTTATTTCTTGTAAGCGCCATATTAGGAGCCATCCTCGTAAGCGGGGCGCGTAAACGCGCCACCATAATGCGCGCGGGGATTATTACCGGTATTGCCCAACTCCTTGTGTTGATTCTTACCGAACCATTTAAGAAAGCTTTCTCTATCTCCTCGCTTTGGTTCCTGCTTAACGGCGTTGTCTCCAGTATTATTGTCTTAGGGATTTTACCTATCTTTGAATATCTTTTTAGCACTGTAACCAATATCAGCTTACTGGAACTGGCGGATTTTCACCAGCCGCTTTTAGAGCTCTTAATTGAAAAGGCGCCAGGGACTTACCACCATAGCCTGATTGTGGGTAATTTATCCGAAACCGCGGCAAGGTCAATAGGCGCTAACGCCCTTTTAAGCCGGGTAGGGGCCTATTATCATGATATCGGAAAACTTCAGAAACCGGAATATTTTAGCGAAAACCAGGATAGAGAAACAAACAAACACGATACATTAACTCCGACGATGAGTAAGCTTATTATTATGAATCATGTCAAAGAAGGAATAGAGTTAGCCAAGAAATACAAACTTAATCCCCTTTTAATAGATTTTATAGAGCAGCATCACGGCAATAGTTTAGTTTATTATTTTTATCGCCGGGCCCTGGAAAGCCATCAGGAAAATCAGGATATAAAAGAGGAGGGATTTCGTTATCCCGGGCCAAAGCCTAACTCCAAAGAAACGGCAATAGTTTTACTAGCTGATTCTGTTGAGGCGGCAGCCAGGGCGTTAAAAGAACCAAGCCCGGCAAAAATAGAAGAATTAGTCCATAAGGTTATTAACAATAAATTTATTGATGGGCAGCTTGATGAATGCGATTTAACCTTAAAAGACTTGGAGAAAATTTCAGCAGTATTTATAAGGCTCCTCTGCGGCATATACCACAGCCGCACAAATTACCCTGATAACAGAATCAATCAACCATAAAATGGTATGGAGTTTCCCCATTTTTCCTGACTTTCAACAGCAGGGGAAGTTTAACTCCCCTGCTGTTGCAGCACACTTTAAACCTGCCCTACGGGCCCGGCGAAGAAATAAATTTTGATGGATATCCACTAACATGGTAAGAATAACCGTAAGAAACCTCCAGAAAAGGGTTTTCGCCTATCCACAAAAAACAAGAAAATCGCCTTCGGCGATAAGTTGGAGAACAATGGTTTGGCTTCCTTTAGCCAAAGCCATAACTTTAAGCGATTTTCGCAGTGGTACAGGAAAGTATAAAATACTTTCCTGTACTATAAAAAAATTAATAAGCAAAGCCTTAAAAGAAGAAGGCGTAGAAAAAGAAGGCGAAATAACCATATGTTTTGCAAATGATACATTAATCCGTAAACTTAACGCCAGATATTTAAAGAAAAATAAACCAACGGATGTATTAACCTTTGATTTAACCAATTTTCAAGATAAGAGGCAGTTATTTGCCGATATAATTATATCTACTGATACGGCTATCCGTAACGCAAGGGTATTTAAAACTGCGCCCCTCTATGAGCTTAGCCTTTATTCCATACATGGCCTGCTGCATCTTTTAGGCTATGATGACCATTCCGAAGAGAGCAGAAAAATAATGCGCGGGAAAGAACTAAAATATGTCCATACATAAAACCGAGGCAATAGTTTTAAGACGCAGGGATTTTAGAGAGACTTCCCTGATTGTGGATTTTTATACCCGTGCATTTGGAAAAATAAGCGGAATCCTAAAAGGCATACGCCTTGAGCCGGATAAGTTTGCCTCAACCGTAGAGGTATCCTCATACAATGATATTATATTTTATAAGAAACCAAACACTTCGTTGTATCTTGTTAGCGGCTGCGATTTAAAAGACAAATTTTTTAAGATACGCAATAGTATAATCAAGGCGGGGATAAGCTCATTTATGATGGAGTTGATTTCAACGGTTATGCAGCCGGAAGAGAAAAACGAGGATATTTTTAACCTTGCCTTAAATTGCCTAAAAGAATTAGAGGTAACTCATGATCCGGAAAAGGTCATGATTATCTTTAAGATCAAGATGCTTGCCCTCTCAGGGTTTAAACCGCATTTTGATTCTTGTGTTTCTTGCGCTAATAAAATCTTAGGCCAGTCAAAATTCAGCCTTTGCCTTGGCGGGTTATTATGCCCGGAGTGTTATTATAAAGATTTAAGCGCCCGTTCCATTTTTCGCGGGACAGTTGCTTCTATATTACACATTGAAAGAACGGATTTTAAGGCTAACTTGAATTTAGGCCTCAATCCGCAGATTAAGAAAGAATTGAGGATAATATTAAACTCATTCCTTAATTTCCACCTCGAAAGAGAATTAAATTCGCAAAAAGTGCTGAATAAACTAGCGATGACAGTGTGGGAAGAGAGGGAAAATTGAAAATAGTCATAGTCGGCCCGGGTGCGATGGGTTGTTTATTGGCGGCATTTTTATCCAAATCTAAAGAAGATATCTGGTTTTTAGATCATAGTAAAGAACGGGCAGCAAAGATTACGCAGACAGGTATAAGTTTAGAGGGGATATCCGGGAATTGGCAGGTTAAAATTAAGGCTAGCGCTGATACAAAAGAGATCGGCCAAGCGGATTTAATAATTATTTGCGTGAAATCCTATGATACGAAACAAGCGATAATACATTCTAAAGCGCTAATAGGGGAGAATAGCACGGTACTTACATTGCAGAATGGCATCGGCAATATTGAAATAATCGCGGAGGCAATCGGTAATGAGAAAGTGATTGGCGGAGTAACTAATCTCGGTGTAACTTTGCTTGAGGTAGGCAAAGTCCGGCACGCGGGAAAAGGCGAAACTATAATCGGCAGGATTGACGGTAAAATGACGGCTCAAATGCGCTCAATCCGCGAAATCTTTAACAGGGTAGGTTTAGAGGCTAAGATCTCGCGCGATATAAAAGGCCTAATCTGGTCAAAACTTATTGTTAATGTCGGGATTAACGCGCTTACGGCAATAACACGGCTTCAGAACGGCAGGCTCGCTGAGTTTGAGGGAACGCGCAGAATAATGCGCGAAGCAGTTACCGAGGCAATCCGTATTGCCAAGAGAAAAAGAATTAAGCTTACCTTTGATGACCCTTTGGCTAAGGTTGAGGCGGTCGCTGAGGCTACCTCTACAAATATTTCATCAATGCTGCAGGATGTTTTGCGTAAGAAACGCACGGAGATAGATTTTATTAACGGTGTGATTGTAAGGCAGGGGCATGAGCTGGGTATCCCCGTGCCGGTGAATCAGATGCTGGTTGATTTGGTTAAAACTATTGAAGCTAGTTACGATATGGTAGTTGATAAATAGTTGTTTTTGTTCGATTTTAGCGGGTCCTGTCACGGGGCGCTTCTTGCGCTCACGCGC
>PEYI01000063.1 GCA_002774445.1 Candidatus Omnitrophica bacterium CG08_land_8_20_14_0_20_41_16
AATTCTTAAAAACCTCTTTACTTATACAAAGAAGCTTCGTTAACTTTCCTTCATAGGGGAGGGGGTAACGATCTATGGTATCATTCCCAAACTTCCAATTGAATTGATTTGACATTGTTTCATTATCTAGTATAATTAATAAAAAGGGCAATCTGAGTTGGTGTTATCGTTACCATAGTTACTTTATTTCAGTAATTTTCAATCTATAAAATAGTATAAATTAATATGCCTGCACAAGAAAATAGAGAAAAATTCCTAAGAGCTTATGCAAATCTCCCGTTGAGTATGCGTAAAGAAATTACCCTTGTTTTAGAAGAAGAAGGGATAAAACAGCCTATTACCTGGGAGGTTGCTTTTCTTGAGGTGAAAAATAACACATCAAACAGTGATAAAATTTTAAAAAAACTGGAAGAGCTAGGAATAATTTAAATGGCAGAAGAAACGAAGCAAAAAAAAGAAGGAATTCCAGAAGATTTAAAAGATCTTGTTATCGCGCGCCTTGATGTTCTTTCTCCACATAAAAGAATTCATATCGGCTCAGTGGGGGGATTTACTAAAGATGAGCTTATCGAACGAGTAAAAATGGGAGATGAAATTGGTCAGAAAATTGCCAAGATAGAGCTCTCGTTCTTGATAGCTCTAAAAGAAGGCACTTTGCTAGAAGAACTTAATTTATCAACATACGAAAATTAAATTATATGGGGAGAACGCTGCTAATTACTAGGCCAGAACACGATCTCGGAACTATTTATCTTTCTAAGTGGAGTAAGAAAATAATAGATTTGGCGAAGGACAAGGGTATAGAAGTTATAGATCTCCACCGTGAAAAGGCGAGTAGGGGTAGAGTTATCGGAACTTTAGTAAAAACAAGTGCAAAGTTAGTCATCTTGAATGGGCATGGTAGTGATAATTCGGTCTATGGTCATAATAATGAAGTTATTTTAAAGGAAGGCGATACTAGGGCTGTAAAAGATAAAATTATTTACGCGCGTTCTTGTAGATCGGCAAAGAGTTTAGGAAAAAATTCTATAGCACAAGGTGCGCTTGCCTATTTAGGATATAAAGAAGATTTCATAATGTATACTGATGAAACAAATCTAGGGAAGCCGCTTGAAGATAAAACAGCAGAATTGTTTTTAGAGCCGTCAAATTATATTCCAGTTTCTTTAGTGAAAGGCCATACTGCAGGAGATGCGAATAATAGATCTAAAGCGAAATTTAGAAAGAACATAGAGAGATTGGTAATTGAAGGGTCATCATCGGATAATTATAATGCTATTAGTTTTTTGTTATGGGACATGAATAACCAAGTTTGTCTAGGTAACGAAAACGCAATTTTTGCATAATTTTTGAAACTGAATTCTAATTGTTTGTTTAAAACCAACCAACCTCACCTAGTAATACTTAATTAACTCGCCTAATTTATTTATCTTTTTAAAATTCTTTTAGATTTTGCCACTTCCCATTCCCACAATCAACAAGTAAATTTAACTTGACATGAAAAGAGATTTGCATTAGTATTAGAAACAATAAAGGAGGCCTAAAGATGTTAGCTATTAGTTTGATTGTAATTGGAATATTATTAAGATTTATCCCGCATGTTCCGAATTTTACCCCGGTGGCAGCGATCGCTATTTTTGCCGGAGTATATTTAAATAAAAAGCAGGCTCTGATTGTGCCGCTATTACTCATGGTGTTAAGTGACATATTTTTAGGTATGCATAATGTGGTCCTCTTTACTTGGGGAAGTTTTGTTTTGGTTACTTTCTTAGGAGTTTGGGCTAAAAATCATAAAACATTTAAGGCTATCGTTTCTACTTCTATAGTTTCTTCGGTTTTGTTTTATCTAATCACTAATTTCGGCGTCTGGGCAATGGGTTGGTATCCGCAAACTGCAAAAGGTTTATTAGATTGTTATATTTTAGGGTTGCCATTTTTACGCACATTCTCAGCAGCTACGCTCGTATACACAGTAGTTTTCTTTGGAGCTTACGAGCTTATCGCGCGCAGAGTGCGTGACACAAAGTTAGCAAAAGTTCTTTTGACAGATTAGTAGTTAGTTGATTTGTGGCTTAGGGAAGGTTGTGTAAATCAACCACAGTCCCGCTGCTGTAAACCCCGCCCTTTTTTAATTAAAAGGGAACTCTTTTGGCATGATTAACCACTGTTCCAAATTAACAATAGGAATGGGAAGGCAGCCAAAAGGGCGGGGAAGTCAGAAGACCTGACCATAAATTCAAGTCCACAAAGATTTCTGGCTCGCGGACAAGGCTGGAAGGGAAACAGGGATACCCTTAATGCAAATGGTTTGCGTTAAGGGTTTTTTGTTTTTAACGTCCGGGAATGGAGAAAAGATGGTTAGTGAAAAGTTGGTAGCACGGTTTTTAGTTTTACTAGTAGTTATTTTAGGAGTTTTTAGCTTTTCCTATGCAGTTGATGTGGATTTGGATAGGATCGTAGTAACTCCGTATCGTTATGGGCAAACTTTGGAAAAAACCGCTTCCAGTGTCTCCGTGATTACTGCAGAAGAGATAAATAGCTCAAATGCGGAAAGGGTGGTTGATGTGTTTAGGTCGGTACCTGGTGTAATAGTGCGAGATTATTATGGTAACGGGGCTGCAACCACAGTGGATATGGCAGGTTTTGGTGAACAGGCGGCACTCAACGTGCTTGTTTTAATTGATGGCAGGCGCGTAAATGATGTTGATTTAAGCGGTGTTGACTGGAATCAGATTCCTTTGGATAGAGTAGAGCGTATCGAAGTTATCCGCGGAGGCTCTGCTGCTGTTTTGTATGGAGATAATGCTTCTAGCGGTGTGATTAACATTATTACTAAAAATGGAGAAGGTAAGCCTAAAATAAATTTACAGGCAGAATATGGTAGCTATGATATGAATAAACAAAGATTGTCGTTGGAAGGCGACATTAATAGTAGATTTTCTTATTTGCTTGATGCATATAGACAATCTACAAACGGATACCGCGAGAACAGTTTTAATAAGAATAAAGATTTTGCTTCTAAGTTTGGTTATAAAGTTAATGATTCAGTTTCCGTACATTTTGACTCAGGATTCCATGCTTCGACCTATGGTATGCCTAGTGGGCTTTTTCAGCATCATATAGATGAACATAGTAGAAGATGGGCTAGATACGGAGAAGATCATGCCAATAATAAGGATTATTATTTTGTTATGGGGGGTAAGCTTGGGTCGCTTGGGCTGGGAAACTTTGATGTTGATTTTTCATACCGTCAGAAAGAAACGGATTCGTATTTTTTGACTTCCCATAATGATACTCGAAAAAATAAAATCGAGACCTACACAGTTGCACCTAAATATACCATAGATAACAGCATTTTCGGTCATGACAATAAGTTTATTACCGGAATTGATTTTTACAGGGTTTTTTACAATTCAAATAATTACCCTTACACAGATGAAACAAATTTGAAGAGCTATACAAATATAAATAAAAATTCAATAGGCGGTTACTTCCATGATGAATTCTCCATTTTTGAGCAGTTGGTGTTATCCGGAGGTTATCGTTATGAACTTGCGCGCTACGTATTTAGTTATCACGATTTCACAGGCGTTAATCCGGATCGTGACGGCAAGCTGCGTCCTGATATACAAGCATTTGACTCAGGAGTTGTGTATACCTATAAGGATGATTCAAGCGTATTTCTAAATGTAAGCAAGAGTTTTCGTTTTCCCGAGGTTGATGAATTTACAGGGAATTATGATAACAGTTTTCACCAGTTTCTGAACACAAACTTAAAACCACAATCTTCAATGAATTACCAGGTTGGATTACGGCATAAGTTTTCCGAGCGGCTTAAGGGAAGTTTTTCGTTATTTAGAATGGTAGTCAATGATTATATTTATTATAATCCAACCGGTGGGCAGTGGAGTTTTGGCGAAAACGAAAACTACGATAAGACTATTCATGAAGGTTTAGAATCTTCTTTAGAGGCTAAGCCGCTTGACTGGGTTACTTTCTTTGGTAATTATACTTTTATCAGGGCTTATTTTGACGGTGGAGTGTATGATAAAAACGAAATACCGATGGTTCCACGTCATAAAGTAACACTGGGTTTGAGATTTATTTTGCCTAAAAATTTTATTTTAAATATAACAGGTAATTATGTGGGAAAGAGGTATTTCATTAACGACCAGGCAAATGCCGTATCCCGGCTCAATGGTTATATGGTCGCGGATACGAACTTATCATGGCGCTACAGGGATTTAACGATGGTTTTTGGCATTAATAATATTTTTGATAAGCAATACTCAGAGTATGGAGTATATGGTACTGATAGTAGCAAGTTATTTGTGTATGATAAATGCTATTTTCCCAGTCCGGGAAGAAATTTTAGCTTAAAAGCTAGTTACTCTTTTTAACTTATTAAATAGTTAAATATTAAATAGGGACAGCGACCATTTTTTCTATCACCACCCCCAGTAATCCGCTATAAAATCTCTCTCTCATGCAGATAAACAGAAGCGCGGAGAGCGCTAAAAAATTCTTTTTTAACACGAATTCTCACGAATCATCGACGGAACCAATTCGTGTAAATTCGACCTGCCTTGCCGGCAGGCAGGGATTGGTTCTCGACGATAAAAATCCCTGCTCGGTTAGGATGAGGAGAGAAAAAACAGATAGATATGGTGGCCAAGCGGTATGATTGGGAGAAGATTGCTGAGAGGACGGTAGAAGTATATAGAAGGGTTGAGAGTAGGAGTGGGGAATTTTAAAAATCCCACTTGACATATCTCCCACTATATGGTATATTTAAAATGGAGGTGATTGAAATGGAATTGGGTAAAGAAGAAATTATTCATGAGAATTTTATCGCTACGGAAGAAATTAAGACTTTGGATTCTAAAAATCGAATCAACTTGGGTGAGAAAATTTTAAAATTAGTTTCCGGAGAAAAGAAAGCGGAGGTTTATCAGGTCCTTATTGGGCAAGAAGGGGATATCCTCCTAAGGCCTATAGTAACTATTCCAAGTAGAGAGGCGTGGATTTACCGCAATCCTGATGTCTTAAATAAGATTCGTCAGGGATTAGCTGAAGCAAAACAGGGCAAGGTTGAAAAAGCAGAAGACTTGGATACATTTTTGGGTGGTCTATGAAGTTTGTTTTATATTTTACACCTTCAGCTAACCAGACCCTAAAGGAATTGAAAGAGTATCCCGGGAAGCAAAAGAGGTATAAAGCAGTTGCAAAGGTCTTAAAATTATTAAGTGAAAATCCAAAACATCCTAGTCTACAAACCCACAAATATTATTCACTGCAAGGTCCGCATAATGAAGAAATTTTTGAAGCGTATGCCGAACAACATACGCCTGCAGCTTACAGAGTTTTCTTTTTTTACGGCCCTCTTAAAGAGGCGATAACCATTTTTGCAATTACACCCCACCCTTGATGACTTAGGGAGATGCTTCGTCTCTTCAAGGTGCACAATGACGATGGATGAAGAACAAAGGACGATATTATGAAGGGCTGTCGATTATAAATTAACGGAAAGAGCCAGGGGTTATCTGATGGCCGCTGGCTCGATTAATTCACTTGATTAGAATATTAAAATGAGAAAACTCCGTTCTATGCGTCAGTTCTTGTTCTCAATCCTCATAATTTCATTCGCCTTCATCGCCACTCCTGTTTTTGGCGCCGAAACCACAGGCCGGAAGGCCGTGGTTTGGCCTCCCTTAGCCAAAGCCAATATTCTTCTGGGCAAGGATTACTTTCAAACTACCCGCCAAGCCATTCAGGAAGCAAAAGAATCAATCTACGTGGCGATGTATCTCATTAACGTAGAACCCGTCCCCACTGACAACCCTGCCTCAATTCTCTTGGAAGGCTTAATCAGCGCCAAAAAAAGAGGTGTATATGTAAAGGTCATTCTGGATGACACCACTTTTAAAGTTAATTACAATGCCTATAAACGCCTCCAACAAGCCGGCGTAGACGTATCAATAGATAGTACTAAAGCCGTGCTCCACGGTAAAGGCATAGTCATTGATTCCAAAATATGCATCCTCGGCAGCTTTAACTGGTCCCGCGCCTCTTTATACGACAACTATGAATTCGCCACTTACATAGAAGGCCCGCAACAGGCAAAGAAATTACTGGATTATATCACCAAGATAGAACTAAGCCCTCAGCCACCCATCCAGCCTCAAGATCCGCAAGGCCTAAAACTGCCTGTCGGTTTAATAACCTCTCCGCCCAAACCTCTTTTATTTGAACTCTTCACTAGCCACTCACAAAAAGCCTTTGACCTATATCTATATCTGGCAAAAAAAGCACAAAGCCAGCATTCATCCACCATAAAAATCAACTATCAAGAATTCGCCAGGGCCCTGGGTTACACCAAAAATTACTACTTTAATCTCTTTCAGCCCTTAAGAAAATTAACCCGAAAATATGGCCTTATCCAGCATAAACCTTGGAGCAAAGACCTTAATCTCATATACACATCCTCCAAGGCAGACATTACCATTCCTGACACTTACTGGGACTATGGTTTCTACCAAAAACTCTCCTTCCCGGCAAAATATATGTTTCTGGTTTCTCTCAGCGAAGCCCAAAAATCAAACCATAATCCCTGCTGGTTCAGAAGTAACGAGGATTTAAGCCGGATATATTACATCTCCGAGCGCGCAATTACCAACGGCATAACCGAATTGGAGAAAGAAAATATCCTGGAGGTTTATCGGCACAAGCCAGAAGAACAGGGAGAATTCGAGAATCGCCCAGCCAACGACTACCGCCTAAATCCTTTGCAATCTCAGGAACAATTCCAACAGGCGCTTCAGGCCCTATTCGATAAATACGGCCCTGACATAACTCAAAAGGCTAACCAACTCTCTGCTCAACTTAACGAACCCAAAGACTTGGATAAAATCGAAATCTACATCGGGCTAATCAAAACCTACGGCTATGAAAAGGTAAGGAAGGTTAATTCCGAAGTCGCCTCCAACCGCCGCGAATCCGGCTTCCGCGATCTCTCTCAAGTAATTTTATTATTGAAAAGCTCTTAGTCATTGTCTAAAATAGGGACAGCGACCATTTTTCTAGATAAGGTAGTAGGTAGAAAAAAAATAGTCGCTATCCCTATTTTTATGATAAACTAAGCCAATGAATGAATATCGCGTATTACAAGTTGCCTTATTGATTTCATTTTCTATCCACGCGGCGATTATTTTCAATGGCCGAGTCCTGCCTTTTATTAAGCCTCCGGAAATAGATAAAAAAACTAAGGTGAGTTATATTAGGTTTAAAGATAAGCCTAAGGAAGACTCTAAATCTAAGTATCTAAAAAACGAGAACCCTCTAAAGATATCCAAGAATACAGAACTTACCAAGAGGATTCCGCCGCCCTTTATAGGCCCGGATAACATTTATAAGGAAATTAATTCGGTTACTCCGAGGAATATCCCTTTTAACAAACCCGCGCTGCTTAAGCCGGATATAATTACCATTAAAAGGAAAATAACCTTACCGCCGGTGGATATGGCCAAGATTGATAATCCTTCGTATATAAGTTATTATCAGATCGTACGCGAAAAGATCCGGCGTTGCGCTTATCAAAACTACACCCGCAGCGAAATAGGAGAAATATATATTACCTTCGTAATCTCAAGCGATGGATATCTTAGGAATGTCCGCTTAGTAGAAGAAAAATCATCCGCTAATTCCTATCTTCAGAGTATTGCTTTATCAAGCGTAAAAGGAGCCGCGCCTTTCCCCAACTTTCCCAAAGAGCTGGACTATTTAGAGATATCCTTCAATGTAATCATATCCTTTAAAATCGAATAAGACAAGCCAGAATTTTCTAGAGATTGCTGAAAAAAATCCCAAAATAAACAGCAATCTCAGAGAGCGTTGGTATGATTTTTAAGAATATTTCAGCGCTCTCTTCTATGTAGCTTGACAAGTTGCTAAAAAAGCGTTATATTTGGCTTGGGAAATGTCCAATCTGGAGGTTTCAAAGGAAAATAATCTGAGTATGCCTGTGGGTACTCTTTGGATGTTATGCATGACTATGCCTATGCAAAAGACTTGGAGTATTTTATGTGCCGGCTTAATGAACGTCAGATAAATTTAGGTAATGGCAAGATTCTTTATTTTGAAAACGCTTTCAAATAGAGGGTATTTAGCCTTGATTGGCCTGGTATTTAGTGGTATATTTTAGTTACGATTATGTTGATGAGGTATTGTGAAATTAAAGAAGGTAGAAATACGAGAAAAATAAATAGTGGCCAGAGTATTGTAGAGTATGTGATTATCTTTGCTATCGTGGTTGTTTTATCTATAGCAATGATTCCAAAAATTCCTGGAATTTTTAGGAGTTATGTTACAACTGCGACGGGAGCAATGCAATGAAAATAAGGAACAGAAAGGCGCAGAGTGTATTGGAATACACCATGTTGA
The DNA here is from genome assembly GCA_002774445.1 of Candidatus Omnitrophica bacterium CG08_land_8_20_14_0_20_41_16. GTDB lineage: Bacteria > Omnitrophota > Gorgyraeia > Gygaellales > Profunditerraquicolaceae > Sherwoodlollariibacterium > Sherwoodlollariibacterium unditelluris. Next base: position 8,440 of record PEYI01000063.1, read on the forward strand.
TTATTATCGTCGCCGCGGCGTTGATGGCGATGACAGTATATATAACACGTTCAATGAACGCGCGCCTAAAACAGGCGCAGAACGAATTGGATTATTACCGACAGGAGTAACGCATTAAATACCGTCATTGTGAGGAAGGAGCGCAGCGACTGACGAAGCAATCTCTAAACGTGATTGCTTCGCTCGCAATGACATCGATGACGGATAAAAAGGGGGGACATATGAGGAGAAAATGCAGGGCGCAGAGCACGTTGGAATATGTAATTATTCTGGCGGCTG
>PEYI01000070.1 GCA_002774445.1 Candidatus Omnitrophica bacterium CG08_land_8_20_14_0_20_41_16
ACTTGGCACGCATCTGTGTAATCTGCTTTTAGAATCTGTGTAATCATTAGTAAGTATTATAGGATGTCTTTATATTATTCCTCCTTAGTTTCGTTTTTTAAGATATCCCCAACAAAATGCGTAGAGATATCGCCCTTTAAAAACAAGGGATTTTCCATAAGCTTAAGGTGAAAGGGTATGGTTGTTTTTATAGGCGCGATATGAAACTCGCTTAATGCCCGATGCATAACCTTAATCGCTTCTTGGCGGTTATTCCCCCACACAATTAACTTGGCAATTAAAGAATCATAGTAAGGCGGAATTTCATAGCCGGCATATATGTGTGTATCCAAACGGACATTCGGGCCTCCGGGCAAAATCAGAGTTTCAATTTTTCCGGGAGAAGGCATAAAATTGTTATCCGGGTCTTCGGCATTAATTCTGCATTCAATAGCCGCTCCCTTAATCTGTATCTGATCCTGCTGAATTCTTAACTTTTCCCCCGCGGCAACCCTGAGCTGCTCTTTAATTAAATCTATTCCTGTTACCATCTCTGTAACCGGATGTTCAACCTGAATACGGGTATTCATCTCAATAAAATAGAAGTTGTTAGTTTTAACATCCAACAGAAACTCCATTGTGCCGCAGCTTGCATAATTTATTGATTTCATGCCCTTTAAGACCATTTCCCCTAACTTCTTACGCATCTTGCTATCCACCACCATAGAAGGGGATTCTTCAAGCAGCTTCTGATGCCGCCTTTGGATACTGCAGTCTCTCTCCCCCAGTTGTAATATATGCCCAAATTTATCCTTGATAATCTGGACTTCAATATGCCGCGGCCTCTCTATATATTTCTCAATATAAATATTGGGATTGCCGAAATTAGCTTCTGCCTCTGACCGCGCAGTCATAATATTTGACGCCAGAGTCAAATCATTATGGCATATGCGCATCCCTTTTCCCCCGCCGCCGGCAACTGCTTTTATTATTACAGGATACCCAATTGATTTTGCTGTTTTAAGCGCTTCTTCTTTATTCTTAATTGCTGAAACACTCCCCGGGACAATAGGCAAGCCGGCCTTATGCATTGTTGAACGCGCAGCCATCTTATCCCCCATAAGCCGAATATTCTCCGGAGTCGGGCCAATAAAGATAACTTTACAAGATTCACAAATTTCGGCGAAGTGAGGATTTTCTGCTAAAAAACCATAACCGGGATGGATTGCCTCTATGTCGGTGATCTCCGCGGCGCTTATAATGGCGAGAATATTAAGATAACTATCGGCTGAGGCTGCGGGGCCTATACAAACAGCTTCATCAGCAAAACGCACATGCAGGGAATTTCTATCTGCCTGAGAATAAACCGCAACTGTGCGTATGCCTAATTCGCGGCAGGCGCGTATTATCCTCAAGGCTATTTCGCCGCGGTTAGCGATAAGTATTTTGGAGAACATATGGCCTTAATTTAAAGAGGTTCAATTAGAAATATGGGCTGGCCGAATTCTATGGGCTCAGCATTATCAACTAAAACTTCTAATATTTTACCCCTAATCTCTGATTTTATCTCATTCATTAACTTCATAGCTTCAATTATGCAGACTACCTGCCCCGGTTCAACATTCTGGCCTACCTCAACATAGGGAGGGGCTTCCGGGCTGGGCGCGCGGTAGAAGGTCCCTACCATGGGTGATTTCATCTCTACCGTTTTAACATTCATCTCTTTAGAAACTTCGGAGGCCTGCTTAGGCGGTATATCTCTAACCCTCTCCTCCTCTACTACGATAGGGCCGCTAGGTGCCTCTGTGCCGGAAGCAGCTTTCCTAAGCCTTATACGCATACCTTCCTTCTCTATCTCTAATTCCATAAGATTATTCTCATTCATCAAATTAATCAGTTCATTTATTTCTTTGATGTTCATTTAAGGCTCCTGTTTAATTTACTCTTTCAACGTATTCGCCGGTGCGAGTATCTACTTTTATCTTATCGCCTACATTAATAAAAAGAGGCACCTGTATAGCTGCCCCGGTCTCTATCTCTGCTGGTTTAGTGCCGCTTTTAGCTGTGTCGCCTTTTATGCCGGGTTCGGTATGGATGATTTTAAATTCTATAAAATTAGGCAGGTTAATAAATAAAGGCTCATTCTTAAAGAAGTAACCCATAATCTCAATATTATCCTTCAAGAATTTCTTCTTATCTCCTAAACTCTCCCGCGCAACAGTAATCTCTTCAAAATTATCCTGATCCATAAAGTAATAAAGCTGCCCGGAATTATACTGATATTGTAGTTTACGCTCATCAACAAAAGCCTCGTCTATCTTTTCTTCTCCGCGAAAAGTCTTCTCCTGAATATTCGAATTTTTCATATCCTTAAGCTTCGCGCGCACAAAGGCGCGCCCCTTGCCGGGCTTTATATGCTGAGCGTCAATAACCATATAAACATTACCATCAACTAAAATTGTGAGCCCTGATTTTATTTCATTTATTGATAAGGCCACTTAACACCTCACATCCATTTTTAGTTACTAATACCATATCCTCTACCCTTAACCCAAATTTACCCGGTAAGTAAACTGCCGGTTCGACCGTAAAAACCATCCCTTCCTTTAGGATCTCTTCACTTTTATCTGAAATACTAGGGGCCTCGTGTATATCAAGCCCTACGCCATGCCCAAGGCTATGAAGGAAGTAATTACCATAACCATAATTTGCGATATATCTGCGGCTAGCTGCATCAATTACACTTGCTTTCTCGCCGGGTTTTATCTTTTTTATAGCCATTGCCTGCGCATTGCGCACTAGCGCATAAATCCGGCGGGCAAGATTATTAATTTTACCCAAAAAGAATACCCTTGTCAAGTCGGATTTATAGCCAAGATAGTCGACGCCCGCGTCAAGTATGACAATATCATTATCCGTTATCTTTCTTGAAGTTGGGAGATGGTGCGGAAAGGCAGAATTTACTCCGGAAGCAACAATAATATTAAAAGCGGAACCTGCCGCTCCCTGATAACGGATAAAGCGTTCTAATTCCGCGGCAATCTCCAACTCCCGAACTCCAGGACGGATAAAATCCTTGATAAATTCTATGGCCAGAGCAGTAATTTTAAGCGCTTTTCTAATCTTAGCTAATTCCTGAGGCCCTTTAACCATCCTCATCCCTTCCAATATTCCAATTGTTGGTATAAGATATACCCTTGCCTTAAGGTATTCTTTTATCTTCTTATACTCCGCGTAAGGCAAGTGCCTCTCTTCAAAACCTACTTTCTTTAAACCAAGATCAAGGCAGGCCCGCGCAATTGACTTAAAAACAGAACCATCAATATTCTTTAAGTTAGCGGCACCCTTAAGTTTAATCCTTGCCTCTTCGCTATATCTGGAATCGGTAAAGTAAGTAAGGCCTTTTAGGGAAACTAAAAGATAGGCATCAGAATTAAAAACTTTAGTAAGGTATGATATGTTTGCTAAAGAAGAAACGATGAGGCCGTCTAATCCGTTAGCCTTTAATTCTTTTATGAACTCCCTGTTGGTTCTTCTCATTATAGAGTGAGCCCATTAGGCTCCTTCTGCTTAGGGGATTAAATTAAGTCCAGCAAAGCCTCCAACCCTAAATAATAACTCTTGGCCCCAAAACCTAAGATTGTTCCTTTAGCTACCGGACTAATCAGAGATTTTTGACGGAATTCTTCGCGAGAGTAAATATTAGAAAGGTGCACTTCAATAGTTAGGAGGCCTGAGGCAGCTATGGCATCTCTTATGGCGACACTCGTATGGGTATAGGCTGCCGGGTTAATCAGTATAGCGGCAAATTTATCTTTCGCCCTTCCGATTAAATCAACGATATCGCCTTCATGATTAGACTGCTTTATGGTAAGAGTTATTTTATACTTTTTGGCTATCCTGCGCAGCCCTTCATTTATTTCTTTTAAAGTTACCCTGCCGTAGACCTTAGGTTCTCTCTGGCCCAATAAATCTAAATTTGGCCCGTGTATAACCAACACCTTTTTCATAATTAAAATTTTAGCGTTTAGCGGATAGCGTTTAGCGTATAGGTTTTTCTATCCGCTATACGCTCTACGCTATACGCTATCATTATTGCTATCATTATTCTGCCTCGTCAATAAGCATAATCGGGATACCGTCTTTTATAGGGTATTTCTTACCGCATTTTCTACAAACAATCTTATTTTCCTTTAAATCCACATCGCCCTTACAAGCAGGGCAAGCTAAAATATCTAAAAGTTCTTTATCAATCATTTTTTTCCTTTTTATCTAACGGAAGTTTGCTCTTAGAAAGGTATACCGACCTTAAATCAAAAAGCAAATTTTCTAAAAGCTTCGACTCATCTATGTTTAAATTTCCTTTAGTCTTTTCCGCAAGCATCCCTAAAGTATCTATAAGAAACTTCGCCTGAACAATGTCTTCTTCCGTTTTATTCGTGGCTGGATTAGCAATTTGGCCCAAGGCAATTGAAGCCTGCAGGGAAAGAGTTGTAACAAAAAAACTAAAATCCGGCTTAGGAGGGACAAAATCCTTTTTTTCTTCTTCCATGTTAATTAATAATTACTCCGGCATATCCGACGACGCTTGTTTTATCGCCGGTTATATCCCCGCTTGTCTGATACATAGCAAGGCGTCCGCTTTTTGCCCCCAGCATTTTAGCGGCGCTAAGCATAACCACTACCGGGGCATACCCGCACATAGATATATTAAAATTCTTTATCTGACGCATTAACTTATCTTCATCAAGCTCCAATATCGCTTCTATTGCCTTATTATCCTTAACCCTTGCCTCTTCTTCAGGCTCATAATGCGTCATATCCGAACTGGCCAAAAGCAAAACCTTGCCTTTATAATCAGAAACTCTGATAACGCTCCCAATATCACTTCCAATCTGCTTTAAGATATCCAGCTCTTCAGACATAAAGGCAATAGGCACAATCTGGAAATTAGCCTTAAAATATTGAAGCATGGGCAACTCTACTTCTAACGAGTGCTCCTCAAGATGAACCAAGCTATCGTCTTCAAGGTGATTAGAACTCCGTAATATGAGTTGAGCTAACTCTCTATCTATTCCAACTTGACCTAAGGGAGTCTCCCACAACCCATCAGTCATAATACTGTAGGCTGCGCCATTTCCGGTATGATTGGGGCCAAGAAGGATTATTCTATCCGGGATATCTATCTGAGCGAGAGTTACCGCGGCTACTTTGCCCGAATAGATATAACCGGCATGCGGCAAGACGCAGCCGATAGCTTCTAACTTAGGCCCTTTATTATCCTCAAGAAAAGCATCTATCTCTTTATTAATATCCTTGGCATATTGAGGATAAAATTTGCCTGCCACAACAGCTTTACGTACTTTAGATAATGCCATCAAAAATACCTTCCAGGAATTTCCTGCTCTTTTGAATATCTACCGCGGTTGCCGGATAATGCGCTTCAATTACCTTCAAGGTCTCTTTCTGAAGATAGGGTTTAATCTCTTTAAAATTCAGTTCACCGTTAATGGGCGCTTGATGATCAAGGCAGCCTATTATATTATGTAAATGTATGCCCAGCAAATCCCGAGAATAGGCCTTAAGATAATCTTCGTCTTTAGCTAAACCTAAATTCTCCATTACCCTCGCATGGCCGGTATCATGCCAATAGAAAACATTCGAACCTTTAAACTTCTCCAGAATTATACCTATTTCCTCAAAGTTAGGTATTTCCCGATAATAAAAACGGTTTTCTACGGCTAAAAATATTCCTTTTTCTTTGGCGTATTTGCTCAGTTCTCTTATTGAACTTAAAGAATTTTCTAAAAAAGGCTTAGCTAAGCCCGCTCTTTCATTGATGAATTTTGTCCTTATCTCTTCAAATTCTGGTGTCTCTCTATCTCCGCGATCATAAAGGCCAATGAGCTCTCGTGTCTTATCCTGCATCTCTACTCTACCGCAATGCAGCACTACTGCCTTAGTCCCCAAGGCATTGGCTGTATCTATGCTTCTTTTGGTATATTTTATGGCTAATTTTCTTTCTTTAGGATTCAAGGAAGAAATTGAATAACAATCCGGCAGGGCCTCTTTTCGGCTAAAGCCTTCGGGAATAGGACAATAATTATGCAGGCTTATAATCTTTAAGCTCAACTCTTTAACTAAACTAAAAATCTCGTCTACCATCTGAGCAGTAAGATTAAAACTGAGTTCTATATTGCTAAACCCAAGCTGCTTTATTTCAAAGAGCAAACTCCTCGCGTCATTATAGCGATAGGCATTCCAAGAAGTTGAAAGAGCAAGCGGCATTATAATTTTCTTCTTTCTTTTGCTTTCTTCCTTTTGCGCTCGCTGGGCTTCTCATAATGCTTGCGGTCCCTTACTTCTTTCAATATGCCTTCCTGCTCAATCTTTTTCTTAAAACGGCGTAATGCCGACTCAAAAGATTCACCCTTCTTAATTTCAACTTCGGACAATATTATCATCTCCCTTCTTAATACGCCAAAATTACCGGAGCTCCTGCGACGTCCTCCCACGCGGGATGGAACAGTATTTTGGCATAGATTATGATATGGGATAGGAAATTATAATAACACTAATCAGGAAGAGTGTCAACAGGCTTATCTGAGATTTTTGGGAATGATACCATAGATCGTTACCCCCTCCCCTATGAAGGAAAGTTAACGAAGCTTCTTTGTATAAGTAAAGAGGTT